>DJBG01000178.1 GCA_002429965.1 Hungatella sp. UBA5982 | reverse complement strand
TCCGCCAGGCAGACTCATGGCAGGCTCTATGTTTTTCACAACCTCCTGTACCCAGGTAATGCTGCGGTAATCGGAAACCGAAAGCTTTATGGGGTGGTTCTGCACCATGGCTCTTAACAGGTTAACCAGTAAGTTAGCGCTGCTTTTAAGGCCCCTGACCGGGAAATCATACATCCATGAAAGGCGAAGACAGATTCCATCAGGTAAGATTTCTAAAATCTCATCCTCCGCCTGCTTCTTGTGAGTCCCGTAAACGTTGATAAGAGGGATTTCATGGGTTTCTTTATTCGGTCCTTTTTGCCTGCTGCCCCCATAAATCTGATCCGAGCTCATAAAAAGCAGCCTGCTGCCATTTTCCCTGCATGCTTTGGCCATATTGACAGATCCCCTCCGGTTCACCGCCTCAGAAAGCGCCGGATTCTCCTCACATACCCTGGTATTTGATATTGCAGCGCAATGGATCACCACATCAGGGCTTTTATCCTTTATAAATTCCCCTACCGCCTCTTCAGCCGTAATATCCAAGTCTCCGTGGCTCACACGGATCACATCATAATCTCTCTCATAATATGCCGCAATTCTTCCTCCAAGGAAGCCATCTGACCCTGTGACCATTATTTTTTTCTTCATCTTTTCCCTCCCTTTTTTTAACAGTATACCACATCTTTCTCCTGGCTCCAACAACCTGTGGGTAACGTGATTTCTATATAAAAAACCCCCGGACGGCTTGAACCTTGTCTGCCGGACGGGGCTATCTATCATAATCGCTGGAATTCAGCTTATTTCTCTGTTGCTTTTTTAGTAGTATCCGGCCTTAAAAAGATACAAGCCAGAACACTCACGATACAGACTGCAGCCACTGGCTCCGCAAAGATAAAATGGAGAGCGGCAGGGAAGTTTTCTTTCACTGAGTCGCTTAAATTCCCCACACCAAAGCCAAGACCGAGCGTGATAGCAAGGATCAGGCTGTTTCTGTCATCCAGGCCTTCCTTTAATACCATCTTCACACCATTTAAGAAAATCATGGCGAAAACAGTAATTACCGCACCACCCATAACGCAGTTAGGCATTGCATTGAAAATCGCGCCGATTTTAGGGAACAGGCCTGCAAGGATCAGAACTATAGCGCCGATAGCAATACAGAACCGGTTAATAACCTTAGTCATTGCAATGATACCCACGTTCTGGCCGAAAGCCGTGTTTGGAAGAACATTGAAGACACCTGCAAATGCACAGCTGACAGCATCAGATATAATTCCGCCGGAAATCTCTTCTGCAGTAGCTTCACGTCCAAAAGCGGAAATGGTGATACCATTTGCATTGCCCATGGTCTCAAGACCTGCAACAACGTATACCGCAAAGAACGGGAAAATGATGTCTGAACGGAACAATGGCTTGATCATAAATGGCATCGGAACGCTGAACCATGCTGCACTGGTAACAGTATCGAAATTCACCATTCCCGAAAAAGCAGCCACGATATAGCCGACGACGATACCGATTAAAATAGCAGTTGCCTTTAACATACCGGTTGCAAAATGGTTAAGGAGAACAATGACCAGCAGCACGATGCCGCCAACCAGCCAGTACTTTCCTGCACCGATATCCTTTGCACCTGCACCGCCTACAAAGTAGGTAGCACCAGTCGTAAGCAGCTTAATACCAATGGTAATAAGAACCGCACCAACTACCAGCGGTGGGAAAAATCTTTTCAGCGGCTTTAAGAAAATACCCATGATCAGCTCGATCACGCTTCCTGCGATTACACCACCCAATACGTAACCCATGGCTTCAACCGGAGCGACCTGTTCTGCCAGCAGCTTTGCCCCAAGCCCCTGCATGGTTGGAACGAATGCNNACCTGAATGATTCCCAGTTTCAGCGGATAAAGCTGAAGAAGGGTGGCAAGTCCGGATACAAACATGGCGCACTGAATCATCATGATCCGCAATTCCGGAGGAAACGGAGCTTCCGGTGTGCTCATAGCGCCGGTCAGGATAAAGATCGGAGCCAGGTTACCAACGAACATTGCCATGACATGCTGAAGACCAAGAGGAACCGCCACTTTTAACGGAGGCCTGCCGTCTAGTTGGTAAATAAGATTATATTGCTTTGAATTGCCCATATACTATACCTCCATAGTTAGATAACAGCGAATTTTGTGCTGTTTTGACGAAAATCAGAATAGCACAAAAAAAAATTTTGGTCAACAAAAAAAGTTTTAGTTTAACAAAAATATAACACCCTCCTTTTTAAGAAAAAATTGCCATAATAATTCAACTGATTCTGCCCACAATATAGATGTAATAATCAATCAAGGAGGTTTACCCATGTTAGTAGACGGAAAGAACGAATGTATCCAATGCTCCATCGATAATTGCGCTTACCATGCAAAAAGCGTAGACTATTGCACTCTGGAGAAAATCAAAGTGGGAACTCATGAACAGAATCCTACCAGAAAAGAGTGTACTGACTGCGAATCTTTCAAGAACCAGGCATAACAGTCAAATTTAATTTCCTCCTGAAAAAACTGCGCGGCTATTTTGCCGCGCAGTTTTTCATATGATCTATATTTGAACTAATTACAGCTCTCACTTTACAAGCTGTTCTTCCAGATTATCGTATTGCGCACTTAGGACAATGACATCAATACGTCTGTTTTTCGCTCTTCCTTCCTCTGTTGAATTGTCTGCCACAGGTTTAAACTCTCCATAGCCAACGGCGAGAAGCTTATCCGGCGAAAAATTACATTTATTAATAAAAAGCTTTACAACATTTACAGCTCTTGCAGTAGACAATTCCCAGTTAGAAGGATAGTTACTGCGTCTGATCGGAACGTTGTCTGTATGACCCTCAACACGTATATAATTATCAATTGAATTGAGAATGCTTGCAACTTCAACCAAAGTTTCCTCACTTTGTTCTTTAATTTCCGCGCTTCCAGAGTCAAAGAATATTGCATTATTTAGCCTGATTACCAGACCTCGCATATCAATCATGGTTGATACCGATTGATCCATGCCCTGATTATGAAGTTTTGTATCAAGCTCAGTCTTTAAGTTTTCCAGCTTTTTGAGTTCATACTCTCCCATAAAGCTCTCCAGCTCACTTTGTGTCTCAATATTTAGCGGACCGCCTGTCTGCGCTGCTCCGTCTCCACCGGAACCCATACCCGACGCCGCTCCGTCTCCTCCGGAACCAGTACCCGACGCCGCTCCGGTAGTATAGCTTTTATTCATCATAGTGCCGGCAAACTGTTCGGAAATCTGCTGCGCTTTTTCGGCATCTATCTTACTGACAGCAAAAAGTACTATAAAAACAGCCAGCAACAGGGTCATCAAATCTGAATATGGAAGCAGCCAAGCTTCGCCGGCTTCTTCTTCCTGATGTACATGCTCTCTCTTTTTTGACATATGTGATCACCCTATTCCTTTTTGCCCTGATCAGATGTTTTGTCCTGCTCAGATATTTTTTTCTGCAATGATTTTGGAAGAGCGGCAAGTAACTTTTCCCTGAGTATAAAGGGGGAATCACCATTTTGCATGGATAATACACCTTTTATAATAATTTCCTTTGCCATTACTTCCTGCTGGCTTTTCACTTTCAGCTTTTTTGCAAATGGATTCCAAAGAACATAGCCGGTGAAAATACCAAGAATCGTTGCAATAAACGCCGCAGCAATTGCTTCTGCCATTCTTTCCGTATCATTGATGGATGACATCGCAGCGATCAAACCGAAAACTGCGCCCAAAACCCCAAGGGTAGGAGCATATGTACCAGCTGATGAAAAAATACTTGCATTGATTTCATGCCTCTTTTCCATTGCAGAAATTTCAGTTTCTAAAATCTCCTCGATTAAATCTTCCCCAGCGCCGTCAACAAGCAAACGTATGCCTTTTTTTAAAAAAGGATCCTGCAGTTCCTCTGCCCTGGCTTCCAGGGACAAAAGGCCCTCCGAACGGGCTTGTTTTGATAAATCATACATTAATTCAATCATTTCGGCTTCAGAGGATCCTTTTTGTTTTGTAAAAAGGACCCTGAACAGCGATCCGATGGATTTAATATTCTGCGCGGGAAAAGAATTCAAAATTGTTGCGATAGTTCCGACAAAAATAACAAAAAATGCTGCCGGGTTAATAAGGACAGTAAACTCAATGTGCTTAAAAATCATAGCGCCGACGACGGCGACAACGCCTACTATAACACCTAAGATGGTAGTTAATTCCATAGTTTCTCCTTTGTGTATCCGAGTTAGTAGTTATCAAGAGGCTGAATTCAGCAATACCAATGTGCTCAGCCCGTTATAGTATAATATATTTGTTNNGATTAAATAAATGTTAAAAAAACGAGAAAGCTGCCATGAAAGAAATTATATCAGATACGGCGCATAATAACCCATTTCATGCACAATACCCGTTATAAATCCTCTCATGGCAGCCTCTTTTTTATATTCCTTTATTCATACAGCGGATATTTTTCACAGATCTTTGTCACTTCACCTCTAATGTAATCAGCTTTACTTTCAAAATCCGTTGCAGCCAACCAGATACACTCAGCGATCTTTTCCATATCCTCTTCCTTTAAACCTCTTGAGGTAACAGCAGGTGTTCCCACACGGACACCGGAAGTTACAAACGGGCTTCTTGGATCGTTTGGCACCGCATTTTTGTTCAGGGTGAGATAAACCTCATCGCAGCGGTTCTGCAATTCTTTTCCGGTTACCTCCATACCTCTTAAATCGATCAGCATGAGATGGTTATCCGTACCGCCTGTCAGGATGTGGAATCCCTGCTTGATCAGGGCGGCAGCCAGAGCCTTTGCATTTTTTACCACCTGCTCCTGATAGGTCTTAAACTCAGGCTTTAAGGCTTCACCAAAGCAGACGGCCTTGCCGGCGATCACATGCTCTAAAGGACCACCTTGGGTTCCGGGGAAAATAGCCGTATTAAAGTTAAATTTATCCGCAGCTTCCTGATTTGCTAAAATCATTCCACCTCTCGGTCCACGGAGAGTCTTATGAGTAGTCGTTGTCACTACATCCGCGTATGGGATGGGGCTTTCATGGATTCCTGCCGCAACAAGACCGGCAATATGAGCCATATCTACCATAAGATAGGCTCCCGCCTTGTCTGCAGCCTCACGGAATCTCTTAAAGTCAATGGTTCTTCCGTAGGCGCTGGCACCTGCCACGATTAATTTGGGCTTGTGCAAAAGTGCAAGCCTCTCCATCTCATCATAGTCAATAAAGCCCTCGTCATTTACGCCGTAAGGGACAATATTAAAATACAAACCGGAAAAGTTGACGGGGCTTCCATGGGTTAAGTGACCGCCATGGTTTAAATTCATGCCCATAACCGTATCCCCTGGCTGCAGCATGGCAAGAAAAACCGCCATGTTGGCCTGAGCCCCCGAATGAGGCTGGACGTTGGCATAATCACAGCCAAATATCTTTTTCGCACGCTCTATGGCAATGGTTTCAACATTACCCCAATCTCAGCAGCCGCGATAGTAACGCTTTCCAGGATAGCCTTCTGCATACTTGTTGGTAAGCACAGTACCCATTGCCATCATGACCGGTTCTGAAACAATATTTTCCGATGCAATCAATTCCAGGTTTCTTCTCTGTCTTGCGCATTCTTTTTCAATGGCTTCTCCTACTTCCTTATCGTAGCCGGTGATAAATTTCATTACTTCATTTACCATGTCCACTCCCTCACTTTTCAATTTATTTTTACCACATTTCCATTGTGGTAGATTATAAGACATTCTTCCTCACAATGTCAAGGATTTCTCATCTTCTGATTTGGCTTCCGCCATTTCCTTTCCGTAAAGAAGATGATCCGCAAAATTATGCTCCCTTTTTCTGTCATACACACTTTGGAATCTTATAGTTTTTTATCACAATCTGCAGTGTTTTATTTCCATTGTATTCATTTACGGAAGGATAATAGATCACATCCAGGGCCCGCCTGTCTCCCAGCTCTTCCAAAAAGGAATCCCCGTCAGCAAACAGCATGGCATCCATTGGCGTCCCCTGTTCTGTGGCAAGGGAAAATTTCACGGCATTCCTGTTCTTTCCCAAAACACGGACACTTCGGATATTTAGTCCCTTTTGAGCAAACAAAGGCTTTTCATTGCCCTGGCCGAAAGGCTCCAAGAGCTCCAGTTCTTCGATCAAAGGCTCATTTATGTATTCCAGGGGCATGGGAACGTCGATCCATACCTTTCGTATGAAGTCCTCCTCCGTCAGCCTTGCCTGTTCATTTAAACATCTTCTGAATTCATCCACATGTTCTTTAAGAAGGGATAAGCCGGCTGCCATGGGATGGCCGCCGAATTTTAACAGCAGTTCTTTCACCCCCACCAGGGCGTCAAACATATGGTAGGTATCAATGGAGCGGCCGGAGCCTTTGACACACTCCTCCCCATCCGTCAGGACAAACGCCGGCTTCTGGAAATATTCCCGCAGCCGTCCTGCAATGATCCCCGCCAGGGATTCATGGCACTCCGGTAAATATACCACCAGAACCTTATCCTCCCCATAAAGGGCTTCCACCTGTTCCACTGCCTCGCTGGTCCCCTGCTTTGTCATGTCCTTTCGCTGGTCATTCAGTGCCTTTAATTCCAGAGCCATTTGATCCGCTTCCTCTTCCTTCCGGCTAAGAAGCAGGGATAATGCCAGCTTGGCTGTCTGCAAGCGGCCTCCCGCATTTAAACAGGGACCGATCACAAAACCGATCTGGTAGGCGGTTATCTGATCCTTGTCCAGATCGTTTCTCTCAATAAGCTTTAACAGCCCCATGCTCTTTGTCTGCCCGATCCGTTTCAGCCCTTCCTTTACGATGATCCGGTTCTCATCCTGGAGCTTCATCACATCGCCCACTGTTGCAATGGCAGCGAACTCCACCATCTCAAGCCATTTCTCCATAGGCACATGGAATGCCTCATAAAGAGCCTGAACCAGCTTATAGGCCACCATTCCCCCGCAGATATCCGGAAAAGGATATTGGCACTCCTCCTGCTTTGGGTTTACCACCGCATCTGCGGGAGGCACAATCTCACCACCGTCGTCCTTCATAATATCATGGTGGTCTGTGATAAGAACCGTAAGTCCCANNAGTCCCAGCTCCTTTGCAAGCCTGATCTGCTCCACTGCGGCGATTCCATTATCGCAGGTGAGTATGGTATCAATGCCATCCGCAGCAGCGGCCCGAATAATGGATTCATTGATCCCATATCCATCCTTTAGCCGGTCCGGGATCTCATAGTCCACCACAGCTCCCACCTGGGACAGGGCCTGATACAAAAGATAGGTGGAGCAGACTCCGTCAATGTCATAATCCCCGACAATCCTTATGGGCTTTAACTGCTCCGTCTTTTCTTTAAGTATCGCCACAGTCCGGTCCATATCCTTAAGAAGATGCGGGCTATATAGATCCTTTAACCCCCCGTTTAAGTATTTTTCCACTGCTTCATGACCCATCACATCCCGGTTTCTTATGATTCTCGCAGTTACCGGTGAAATGTGGTAGCATCTTGACATCTCCTCAAAATCAGCCCTCTTTGTCTGAAGCATCCATTTCTCTTCTGCCATGTTTTGTTATCTCCCTGCAAACGGCTCTTTTAGCCAGTTCTTCCTTTTCATTTTCTGCTGTCCAGGCTTCCGCACCGCCTTCCTTTCGTTTTTTCGCCGCATCAAGCCGGTTCATTAAGCTGGTAATGGAATAGAGGATAGGGGCAAAATCACCGCGGTACGCTTGCTCACAAGTAGATTTCACCTCAAAATTCTCACTTCCGATCTCCCGGAACAGGTATTTCTCATCATCAATGATGTGCTTAAGCCGCTCAATCAGCTGGTTGACAGAATTGGTCAGAATTCCGATCTCGTCTTCGGAGCGGTAGGGAAGGTATACCTCCAGATCTCCATTGGCAACTCTCCTGGTCCCTTCCACAAGGGCCTTTACAGGCTTGTCTATGGCAGTAATAATATAAATCACCAGAAGGGAAATGATTCCGCTGATCAGGCAGATGGTTATGATTTTTATCTTCGCAAGCTGTTTATAAAGANNCCCCGTGAATGCTGGCCGCCTCGGACCCTTGGCGGTTAAAGTCCGCAACCTTTAAAAGCCCGTTGCTGGCATCATCAAATAGCTGCCTGGAATCCCCTATGATCATATCAAAAGCTTCCTGGGCGTGGTTTTGACGGCTAATGATCAGCAGACGGTCGCTGTATTCTAAATACTTATTCCATTGTCCTTCTGCCTCCTCCATTAGCTTCCTGTCTGATTCATTGGTGATATAATGCTCATAATCCTTAAACCCGCGGGCAATATCCTCCCGGATCTGGATCATTTCCCCCTCCAGCCGGTCCATATCCTTATTATCGCCGGTGATGGCGTGGTTAAATTCCTTAATGCGGTAATCTGATGTCCTGGTATTCAGTTCCTCGGCAATAATGATGGCCGGTACCCAGGACTGGGAAATTTCCGTACTTGCTTCATTGATCTGCCTGGCTGTTATCACGGATTCCGTTCCCATGAAAATCAGTCCCATAATGCTGATCCCACCTAAGAGCAGGAGCTTTGTTTTGATGTTAATATTTCTGATAAATTTCAGCTTCATAGTGCTTTAATTCTCTCCTCCTTAACCGGTAATCCGGTAATTCTCTTTCCACAACCTCCCAAAATGCATGGGAATGATTCATTTGTCGGCGGTGAGCCAGTTCATGCACCACCACATAATCTGCCAGCTCTTCAGGAAGGAGCACAAGCCTCCAGTTAAAGTTTAAATTCCCCCTGGCACTGCAGCTTCCCCACCGGGTCGCCTGATCACGTATTGCAATTTTCCCATAGTCCACCTTCAAAACTTCAGACCACCTGGCCGCTTTATCCTCCAGATACCCTCTGGCTTCCCGCCTGTACCAAAGCTTCACAGCCTCTTTCACGGCAGCTTCCTGCTCTTTCTCCTCAAAGGATGCCATTGGACCGGAAACCACCAGACTCTCCTTTGTATTCTGTACACAAAAAGCCTTCTTTTTAATATCAGGCCTCACATGAAGGAGGCGGCTGTTTCCGTAAAGAAGCACAGAAGCCCCTTCCGCCCAATGAAATGCATTCTTTTGCTCTGACGCCCTTCGGATCTTTTCCACCTGTGCAAAGACCCATTCTCTGTTTTTTTGCACCAGTTCATGTCCTGCACTGAAGGGAAGGCGCCTTGGAAGCCTTACGAAAACCTCTCCCTCTTTCGTGACCTGCAGAGCCATGGTACGCCTGTCCGACTTTATGATTTTATAGGAACATGGGTTTCCATGGTCAAAGGAAATCACGCCTGTTTCCCTCCTGCAGTCAGGATTTTCTGATTCCATATATCTGATTCCCAACTTTTTATCTTCCTCTTCTCTCTTTCATATGCTTAACCCGTAACCCCAATTATAGCGAATAAATGGAAAAGAAACAATACATATCTGAAAGCCTGAAACGCAAAATAAGAGAACCCGGCAGGCAGGTTCCCTTCTTCCTTATGATACGAAACCGTCGGAAATTTCTTTCAGTCTTTCATAATCCATGATCCGGTACCCCTTATCCTTTTTTAGAATTCCGTCATCACAAAATTTCTTTATGATAAAGAGCACATGGCGGTAACTGATATTCATATACTCCGAAACATCCGTATGGGGTATGGTGTATTTCCCATTTTGCTGATGCTTAAGAATAAAGGAAGCGAGCCTTTTTTCCAGGGAATAATTTAAGTATTCACTCAACCGGTAGCTTCTAACCATCAGCTTATTGGAAATATAGGACGCAAAGTAATAGGAAACTTCCGCCTCCCTTTGGCAGATTTCTTTTAACCGGTCCAGCTCAAACTCCAGACAGACCACATCCTCTATTACCTTATTCTCCTTGATGTAATCTTCTTGGCGGAATAAAGAAAGCTCTCCAAGCCAGTCTCCTTTTCCTGAGAAATCAAGAATAGACCGGCGCCCGTTTTCATGATCAATATAGATTTTCACCATTCCGGAAAGGATCAGATAGCAATGAGTGATCCTCTCATCCACATGAAAAATATTCATTCCCACTGAAAAATGTCTTTCTTCTCCGGCCGCCGCAAGGCTGTCCGGTATTTCATATATATTTTTTTTCATTTTTTGCCTCCTGATGAATCAAGCGGATANNAGATATGCTTGCATATCCAGCTGATTCACAAACCTTTATTCCTCATATGATAATTCTCATAGCCGGCATCCTATATTTTATGGTATCATATACCCGAGGTGAAAACAATGAGCAGAAAAAAAAGAAACGACCTGGCCGTAACCATAATATCCTTTGTGTTTTTCGGCTTCGGGATATCGCTGCAGTTAAAGGCAGCCATCGGGCAAAGCGTCTTAAATGCATTGGCAGTAACATTATCTTACACCATACAGATGAAGGTGGGCACCATACTCAATGGGATCAATACGCTGTTCTTTATTTCCTATTTACTTTTAAGACGCTCCCGTTTAAACTATAAGGATGCAATACAGATTATTGCAACCATTGCAAACGGATATATCATCAACCTGTTTCTGTATCAATTACTTTCTATCTTTACCGTTGAAAGCTATTTTTACAGAATCATACTTTATTTGATCGGCATTATAATCGCTTCCGTCAGCCTGGGAGCCGTCCTTGCAATCGGAATCGTAAAATTCCCTCTGGAAAGCATGTGCCTTATCATTAGTGAAACGTATAAAAAGAAGTTCACCGCTGTCCGTATGAGCTTTGATGTGATATTCTTAATCGTCACTTTATGCCTGACCGTATTATCACATACCCCTCTGCAAATAAGGGAAGGAACCGTAATCAGCATTCTTCTCCTGGCACCGCTGCTGGGGATCTGTTATGAATTTTTCAAAAAACATTTAACTATGGAGGAATAAATACATGTACCGGATTTTTTTACTGGATATTGACAATACCCTGCTGGACTTTGATGCTGCTGAAGAGCAGGGCTTTATAAAGATGATCCAATCCTATGATTTGGAATATAATGATGAAATGCTGTCCCAATATAAAAAGATGAACCGCCATTTATGGGACTTATTAGAGCAGGGAAAGATCGGAAGAGAGGAATTGCTTAATACCCGCTTTCATGAATTCTTCCGCCTTTATGACACCGAAATTAGCGGAGAAGAGGCGGAAGGACGTTACCGTGAGCATCTTGGAAACAACTCCGATTTAATCCCTGGAGCCAAGGAAACACTGATCAAACTGAAACAAATGGGGAAACAATTATACACCGCGTCAAACGGCGTTTATTCCACCCAGATCCAGCGTCTTAAAAACGCCGGTATCTACCATCTTTTTGAAGGAATGTTCATATCGGAACAAGTGGGGTATGAAAAGCCATCCCTTTATTTTTTCCAGCACTGTTTTAATAATATCCAGAACTTTGAAAAGGACAAGACCATCATGGTGGGAGACAGCTTGTCTTCTGACATTCAGGGCGCAGTCAACGCCGGCATTGATTCCTGTCTCTTTAACCGCTCCCTTGAGACACTTCCCACCGGCGCGACCCATACCATTCATGATATTTCCCAATTGTTAAACTTTTAACCTTTTTTTATTCATCATTGCCCGGCGGCACCTGCTGCCGGGCTTTCTATCAGATCCCTTTCATGAACTTTGACGGTGATTTCAAGGTATACTTTTTAAATACCGCACAAAAATGCTTGTAATCCGTAAACCCTGTTGCATCAGAAACCTCGCCGATCCGGTATTGCCCGGTATTTAAGAGAACAATGGCCTGGGAGATCCGGTACTTGTTTAGAAAGTCCAGGAAGGTCTGCCCTGTCACCTCTTTAAATTTTCGGCTTAAATAGCTGGCGCTGACTCCTAGCTTATCCGATATGGATTCCACGCTCAGCTTATCCCCATAGCCTGACTTGATTTCCTCGATTGCTCTGGAAACATACTTGTTTTCTGAAAGGTCCAGCTGCATATAGTATTCCAGGTTCATGACACCAGCATCTGATTCCGCCTGTTCCATCACATATTCCACCTGGCGGCTGCTTGCGATTTCCTATCCCAGTTTTTTCCTAAGAACCGCCAGCTTCTCTTCATCCACCGGCTTTAATAAATATTCGCTGACCCCGGCGGATATGGCCCTTCTTGCATATTCAAATTCCGCATAGCTTGTCAGAAGAATGCTTTTAAACTTCACGCTCCTGGAGGCTTCCTTGATCATCTCAATCCCATCCATAAACGGCATGCAGATATCTGCAATGACCACATCAGGCTTATGCTCCAGTATCTTTAAAAACCCCTCCTGCCCATTGGCCGCCTCAGCTACCACCATGCAGTCCATTCCCATCCAGTCCATGGTATAGATTAACCCCTTGCGGATAATATCCTCGTCTTCTGCTATCATCACCCGTAACATCACAATTCCTCCCTTTGTGCCGGAAGGGTCACCACAAGCGTTGTGCCAAGCCCTTCTGCACTGCGTATCTCCACCCCATNNGCTGCTCCAAAAGAGCCTGTATGTCACTTAAAACCCCTGGAGTCATTCCGATCCCATCATCCCTGCAGATCATGATCAGCCGGTCTTTGTGAATATAAGCCTTAAGCTCCACTTTTAAATATTCCTGGTTGCCAAACCCGTATTTTACTGAATTTTCGATCATGGGCTGAAGCACCAGCCTGGGAATCCGGCAGGGTAATGCCTCTGCTTCCACGTCAACCACATAGGAAAACCGGCGGTTAAACCGGTATTTTAAGATGGTGAGATAATTCTCCAGGTGCTCTAAATCCTCCTCTAAGGTAACCTCTGCCCTGCTGCCATCTAAGCTGTAGCGCAGCAGGTTTGAAAGGCTGAACACCATTTTCCCGGCTGTCTCCGGCTGGATGATGCACATATACCGGATGTTTTCCAAAGTATTAAACAGGAAATGAGGGTTAAACTGGGATTCCAGCTGCTTATTCTGTGCCGCCGCCACCAGCTCCGTCATCTTTCTGTTATTCTCCATCTGCAGTTTTAAGCTGGCAATGGTTTCCCGGTAGGCATCGGCTATGATCCGGAATTCATTTTCACTTTCTATCTCTATGGAAGCGTCTAAATTCCCATCTCTGGCTTTCTCCATGACATGAAGGAGGAGGTAAAAATCCCTGGTCTTCCGTTCCGTTACCTTTTTCGTGCTGATCAGTACCCATATGGTCATCAGCACAAGAGCCGTTATAATGAGAGCGCTGCTAAGCCCCAGGGAAAACACGATATTCTGGATATCCGTCACAGAATAGACCAAAAACATTTGATGATACGATGGATGGACGGATATGAGAAACATCTTCTTTTCATAAGGCAGATACTTCCCTGCCGTCTCAAGCACCTTTAAAACCTGGCTGCTGCTGCTCACCAGATTATAATTGCTGCTTAAATAAACCCAGCCAAACCGGTCCGCAATGATGGTCTGGCTTTCCGACCGGTCAAGTACCGGCTTAAACTGGCTGCTGTTAATGGTAAAGACCAGATATCCCGCCTTTTTATCTCCCCGGCTCACTGCAATGCCCATGGCAATATCCCGGTCCGAACCCTTCCAGGCTTCCATTAAACGCACCCTGGTTTCCCCCGGATTCTCATCCATTGCCCCGAACATCCCCCATCGAAGGTCCTCTCTGCCCGATAAGTAATCCGGGATATCCTTTCTGGTGGATAAAAGCAACCGCTTTTCTCCGTCAAAAACATAAAGCTCCGCCTTATATCCCAACTGGTCGGACATCCGGTAAAATTCCTCAAACACGGCCGTCCGCCCGGCCGTACCGGAATTAACATCAAAAATCAGGTCAGAATCCGAAAGCGCCTTAAGCTTCTCCTCATACCCTGTAAGGACTTGCTCCAGTTCTTCCGCTACGAAAGCATTGTGGGACTCATTCCCGCTTTCTTTTCCATAAAGAAGGACCGCAAGAAAAACCAGCGTACAGATCAGAGTAAAGCCTACGGCCGGAATGATGGCATACCCCATGATCAGGCGGCGCAGCTCATCTTTGAAATACCGTCCCTTTTTCATGCTCCCTCCCTATTCTAATTCAGGGTGCTTTGAAAAACCTCTGAAAAACGCCTCAGCCATTCCAGTTTGTTCTCCTTTACCACAGCTTCCTCATCATAAATGATGTGGATCGCCTTCTTATCCAGCAGATACTCCGGTTCATTTACATCCGTTCTCACGGAACGCCTTCCAAGGCTTTCAGAGATAACCGTCTGGGCATCCTTACCCGTTACAAAATCCACAAACTGCTTTGCCGGCCCCATATGGCCGGACCCCTTGATGATACATACCACATCCGGTTTGGATATGACGCCNNGCCGTCAAGATTTTTGCAAAAAGCCTCCACATAATCCCAGCCTGCCTCCGGGTCCCCTTTTCCCATGGTATAAAGCATATTGATCAGATGCTCAAATGCCGAGGAGGAGGTGGCTGGATCGCACATGGCAATCTTACCGGAAAGTTCAGGTTTCAGAAGGTCCCCATACCCTTCTATGGAAAGATCCCCTGCCAGATTGGTATTCACCATAAGAATGCTTGGAACATCTGTAAACCGGGTCATGTTCCCTTCTTTATTCCTGTAATCTTCCTGGACCATGGATTCATTTTTGCTGATATAAGGCTCAAACAGCTCACTTTTGGCCATAGTGGTAGACAGGGAGCCTCCCCAGAAAATATCACAACCGGGTTCCTTCCTGTCCTCCACCATTTTTAGCAGTTCTCCCGTTCCTCCCGTGCATACCTCCACCTTAATCCCAGTCTGTTCCTCAAACTCCGATACTATGGGATTAATAAATTCCAGGGGATGAGGGCAGTACACCACCAGCTCCTCATCCATATGAAACTCCGCCGGCACTGTCTGGGAACTGCCGGAGCAGCCTGCCAGACTGGCAATGCACAGAAGGGCCGCCGCACATCCGATCCAGCCTTTCATAGTCCCTGTTTCCTGCCCTTCAAACTTNNCACAGTACTACAGGATGTAAACACCCTTTGGATCAAAATCCAGACAAGCCTTTTCTCCTACTTCATAAATCCTGCGGTTAACCGGATTATAATCCGTAATCTGAATCTCCATATCTCCCACCATGACCTGATAGTACTGATAAGACCCCATGAAGGTGGATAAGGTGACCAATCCCTCCAAAATGCCCTGCTCCGCCAGGATCGCTCCCTCCGGCCGGATTACCAAAGTTGCCTCATCCCCGGCATGGGCGCCGGCAAAATTATTTACTTTGAACTCCTTGCCTGCCACCGAAATCATGGCCTTTTCTCCTTCATCAGACAAAACCTTTGCCTTTAAGAAGTTGGCTTCCCCAATAAAATCAGCCACAAATCTGGAAGCGGGATGATAATAGATCTCCCTGGGGCTTCCGATCTGCTCTACCTTGCCCTTGCTCATAATGATGATCTTATCGGAGATGCTCATGGCCTCTGACTGGTCGTGGGTCACATAGATTGCAGTAATCCCGATCTTCTGCTGAATCTTTCGGATCTCAGTCCTCATGGTCACCCGCAGCTTGGCGTCTAAGTTGCTTAATGGCTCGTCAAAAAGTAAGACTCCCGGCTCAATAACCAGGGCTCTGGCTAATGCCACCCGCTGCTGCTGACCGCCGGAGA
>DJBG01000110.1 GCA_002429965.1 Hungatella sp. UBA5982 | reverse complement strand
GTCGTTCTCATCATGCTGGCGATCTTCACTGCAATTAAGCAGCCGTCCTTTGGTTCCTTTGATAACTTAAAAAACATTGCTTTAAATGTAGCACCCCGTTTTATCATTGCCTGCGGCGTGTCCGGGTGTCTGATTACCAGAGGTACGGACCTTTCTGCCGGACGTATGGTAGGTCTATCCGCCTGCCTTGCAGGTACCTTGCTTCAAAAGCCCGGGTACAGCGGAAAGTTTTTCCCCAATCTTCCTGATTTCGGAATCTGGTGGGTATTCGTCGTGCTGTTAATCTGTATCGCAGTCTGCGCGATTTTCGGTCTGATCAATGGTATGGTCGTTTCTTTTCTTCAGGTTCCGGCCTTTATCGGAACACTGGGTATGCAGCTGATTATTTACGGTGTCTGCCTTGTTTATACCAATGCAACTCCTATCGGCGGTTACCGCGCTGCTTATACAGAGGTGGCAAAGGGCAGGCTTTTAGGATTCATTCCCTACCTGTTCTTAATTGCCCTTGCAATCGGGCTTGTGATCTGGTTTGTTTATAACAAAACGCCTCACGGCAAATATATGTACGCCATCGGCGGAAATGAGCAGGCAGCGGAAGTTTCCGGCGTTAATACGAAGAAAACAAAAATCATTATTTATGTAACAGCAGCAGCGCTTTATGCATTGGGAGGTTTCCTTGTTGGCGCAAAGTCCGGCGGTTCCTCTGTTAATATGGGTATGGGCTGGGAGCTGGAAGCCATTGCGGCATGTACCATCGGAGGCGTATCCGTTAACGGCGGTATAGGTAAGGTATCCGGTGTACTGATCNNTTTGAAATTTTGAAGACCTGCCTGCAGTATCTGGGTGTTGACACCAACTACCAGTATATTGCACAGGGAATCGTTATTGTAGTTGCGATAGCTCTGGATATCAGAAAGTATATTGCAAAGAAATAATGACAAGGCGAGCCGTAAGAGTCTGTAAAAAGGAGTATCCTTTTGGACTCCTGCGGCTCGCCTTGTCCATAAGATACTATGGAAGCTGGCTCAGCCTGCTGTTTTGATATTCTCCAGAAAATGTTACATCTTCTCCAAACCAGGAAGGAGGGGTGAAGCTTTCCGCTTCTTCTCTTTCGGGAAATTCCACTTCAGCCAATATAAGTCCTTTAAAACGTCCTTCAAAGACATCCAGTTCTATGGTCAGATGATCGGAACCTTCCAGGGGAATCAGATAACGCCTTTTCGTAAGGATATGGCCGTCTGCTTTTTTGATCAGGTGCTCATAGGACTCTGGTGTTAATGGGAGATTGTATTCCTCCCGTTCCAAAAGCCCCTTTGATTTGTAGGTAAGGTAAAAGGTTTCATCCTCCCTGCGGATGCGGACAACAGGTTCTGTTGATAAATATCCCTGCTCTATAAAGTGATAAGGGTATGCGGTGTAATCGGCCGGCATCTGGGATATGAGATATTTGCGTTCTATTTCCATGAAAAACTCCTCCTTCAATAATTTGTATATAATACCTGGACAAGTTTTCATATTATACCACATGGAACCAAAAAGTAGAAGGTGGTGGTAAGGCGGAAATAAATATTTTTCAACTGCCCTGTTTGCGGATCAAGCGGATATGATGACATATCCGCTTGATTCCTTGGTATACAAAAAAGAGAAAACGTGGTAATATGGGGAAAACAGTAAAAATCAGGAGATTAAGGACATGAAACGGTTAAGTAAACGGATTTTTGTGTTTTTTCTGATCGTTTGGGCTGCTTTCCTGCTTTATGGCTGCGCTCCTCGGGAGCAGGAAAAGAATATAAGAGAAAGTTCAGCGTCAGAAGCAGGCACGGAAGAAGTCCGTGAGGAGACAGGCCCTAAAATCGGGATAAGCATATACCGCTATGACGATACATTCATGAAGCTGTATCGTTCGGAACTAAAGCAATATCTGGAAGAAACCTACCATGCGGAGGTGATCATGCGCAATGCCGGAGGTGATCAGGAAGAGCAGAACCGGCAGATCGGCCAGTTTATTTCGGACGGGTGTGACGGGATCATTGTAAATCCAGTCGAGGTGTCTGCTGCAACCGGGCTTGTTAATGCCTGCAGCCAGGCAGGGGTTCCTTTGGTATTCATTAACCGGGAACCAAAAGAGGAGGAGCAGAAGCGGTGGCATGAGAACCACATGGCAGTATCGTGCGTTGGAACGGATTCCAGGCAGGCAGGGTCCTATCAGGGAGAGATTATACTGGAACTGCCTGATAAGGGGGATATAAACGGCGATGGGGTAGTGTCTTACGCTATGCTCATGGGAGAAGAAGGCAATGAGGACAGCCGTTACCGGACGGAATATTCCATAAAAGCCCTGGAAGAAGGGGGAATGAAGACGGATAAACTTTTTTCCGGCAATGGAGACTGGAATAAGGACAAAGGGAAAAAGCTTGCCCAGGAGGTACTGGCTTCCTATGGCAGCAGAATTGAGGTGATCTTCTGCAACAATGATTCCATGGCAAACGGTGCTTTGGAAGCTGTGGAAGAGGCGGGCCGTGTGCCAGGAAAGGATATTTATCTTGTAGGGGTAGACGCCCTTCAGGATACGGTAAAATATATTAAAGAGGGAAAAATAGCCGGGACTGTTTTAAATGATCATCAGGGACAATCCCAAACAGCTGCCGATACTTTGACAAAATTGATTGACGGGGAAGATGTGGACACAAGGTATCTGGTGGATTATATCAAGGTCACTGCAATCAGTACCTTTCATACGTTAAAAGGAGAGGATTAAAATGGGAAAAGTATTTGCGTTTTTAGCTGACGGATCAGAAGAAGTGGAGTTATTGGCTGTTGTGGATATTTTAAAAAGGGGTGGCCAGGAGGTGACCCTTGTTTCCGTTACTGGAAAAAAAGATGTGGTAAGTGCCCATCAGATAAAAATCCAGGCAGATTTTGAATTTTCAGAGGTTGACTGTAAAAATGCAGATGTTCTTTTTCTCCCCGGAGGAATGCCAGGGACCAGGAATTTAGGAGCACATACGGGGCTGTTAAATTCTTTAAAGGAAGCCCATGGTGAGAACAGGAGAATAGCGGCAATCTGTGCGGCACCAAGCATTTTAGGAAGGCTCGGCATCCTGGAAGGGAGAAAAGCAACCTGCTTTCCAGGATTTGAACCGGAGCTTAA
This sequence comes from Hungatella sp. UBA5982, assembly GCA_002429965.1. Taxonomy (GTDB): domain Bacteria; phylum Bacillota; class Clostridia; order Lachnospirales; family Lachnospiraceae; genus Lacrimispora. The sequence goes on along the minus strand of DJBG01000110.1, from coordinate 13,084 downwards.
GGGAGCCTTGTATACAAAACAGGGAGTTGTTACGGATGGAAATATAACGACAGCCAGAGGTCTTGGCTATGCCCTGGATATGGGAATTGAACTTCTGGGTCTTCTGACGGATGAGAATCATGCCCGCCAGGTAAAAGAGGCCATCCAATACGATCATATTTCCGTGTAATGGGGAAGGTGAGCGTATGAAAAAGAGATGGGTATTACCGGTTCTGGCGGTTGTTTTCATTAGCCTTCTTACCGGATGTGAAAAGAAGGATCCATACGGATTGTCGGAAAAGGATCCGGTCACCATTACCATCTGGCATTATTACAATGGCGTTCAGAAGGAGGAATTTGACCGCCTGGTGCAGGAGTTCAATGAAAACGAAGGAAGAGGGAAAGGGATCATCGTCAAGGCGTTTAATAAGGGAAGCATTGATGAATTAAGCACCCTGGTCAATGAAAGCATAGAAAAAAAGATTGGCTCAGAACCTCTGCCCGACGTATTTTCCGCTTACGTGGATAAGGTTTACGAAGTGGATCAGATGGGATTGGCGGCAGATTTAAGCGGCTATTTGACTTCGGACGAAATATCGGAATATGTGGATGCCTATATGGAAGAAGGCAAGTTTGACAGCACCGGGGCGATCAAGGTATTTCCAATCGCCAAGTCTACTGAGATTCTTACGGTGAACAAGACGGACTGGGACAAGTTTGCGGAGGCAACGGGAGAGACAGAGGAGGCTCTTTCCACCTGGGAAGGGATTACCCGGGTGGCGGAATCCTATTATAAATGGACGGACAGCTTAACGGAAGCACCGGATGATGGAAAAGCTTTTTTTGGAAGGGATGCCTTTGCTAATTATATGATCATCGGCAGCCTTCAGCTTGGTCATGAAATTTTTAAGGTAGAGGATGGAAAAACTGTTCTGGATTTTGATAAGCAGGCCATGATGAAGCTGTGGGACAATTATTACATCCCCTATGTAAACGGGTATTTTGGCTCCTACGGGAAATTCAGGAGCGATGATGTAAAGACAGGACAACTGGCAGCCTTTGTGGGGGCTACCAGCGGAATCGCTTACTTTCCAACTTCAGTGACACTTGAGGATGGGACCAATTATGCTATAGAAAGCAAGCTTTACCCTCTTCCTAATTTCCAGGGAAACGTTCCGTGTGCCGTTCAGCAGGGAGCCGGCATGATGGTGTTTAAATCTGAGGAAAAAAGGGAGTATGCGGCTGCGCTTTTCCTAAAATGGTTTACAAGCGTGGAGCAAAACATGGAATTTGCCATTGGCTCCGGTTATCTTCCTGTAAAGAAGGCTGCCGGAAATCAGGAAATGTTAAAGCCCTTCCTGGCGGAAGCCGGAGAGAACAGCGGGGTATCGCAGAACCTTTTGATTGGCCTTGACACTGCGAATCAATACAGGCTCTACACTTCTAAGCCATTTAAAGGCGGCGATCGTGCCAGGAGCGTGCTGAATTCCACAATGATTTTAAAAGCAAAGGAAGATTACGAAGAGATATGTGCCCTTATGGCGCAGGGAGAGAAACGGGAAAATGCAGTTGCAAATTTTGTAACAGAAGAAAATTTTGATAACTGGTACAAGGATACAATGGAGCAGTTGGAAGCGATTGTTGGAGAGTGATTTATGATGAACAAGAGAAATGAATCCATTCGCACCCAGCTGTTGGGACCATTGCTCATCCTATTGGTGCTGCAGGCTGTGGTCATTGCTGGGCTGGTACTGTTTGGCGGAGTTTCCATTAAATTAAAAAATAATGAGATCCATATATTAAGTGAGAATACGGAAAGCACAAAGCTGGGCCTGGAAAAGGAAACCATTCACCACTGGATCGTTATGTTCAATAATTCCGACTTCATAACTGACGGAATCCAGCAAGTGCTGGACAGTGAGAAACGCCGTCCAAAGGATATCTCTGCGGATTATANNGGAAAATCGTTGAAAAGGTTATGGAAAAGTCCATAGAAATGCTCCACTTAAGCCAAGCAACAGGGGTCTTTATGGTCTTAAACGGCCCTGCGGCCAAAAACAGTCCGGTTGAAATGAAGGCGGGCTTTTATGTGCGCAATTCCAATTCAGGAGGATATTTAAAGGATAATTCGTCCCTTCTTATGGAAAGAGGATTGCCTTCCATAGCGGAAAAATATGACATCCCACTGGATTCCTTCTGGGAGCTTGGCTTTCAGGAAGATGAGGATAACAAAGGCTTTTCTTTTTATAAAAAGCCATATCTTATGGCAGTTCAGAATCAGGCGGCCCATGACGATGCCATGAAATTTGCTTATTTAAGTCCTCCCTTTCGCTTAAGCCCCAGAGATATCCAGGTGGTAACCTACTCCATCCCAATCATCCTTGATGATGGGACCGTTGTGGGAGTATGCGGGCTGGAAATAAATTTAAACCAGCTTGAGCAGATTCTGGGAGAGGACCAGACAAACGGCAGCTTTGAAGAGTGCTGGCTTTTGGGCATCCGGAACAAGGGGACAAAGACTATTGTTCCTGTAGCGTATTCAGGATATCTGTATAACCAGTATTTTAACGATAGCCAGCGAATCAGTTATGAAGATAATGAGGAAGAAAACATCAGTGAACTGACGTCCTCGGAAGGAACCAGGTGGTATGCCAGCATAAGAAGCCTTGATGTCTATGGAAACAACGGACCCTTTGAGGCGGAAGAGTGGGTATTGGCCGGTATCGCGCGCCAGAAGGATCTGCTGTCCTTTTATAATGCAATCCGGCGTATGCTTCTCGGTTCCATGGCAGTTCCTCTTGTATTCAGCCTGTTAGGGGCGTTTGTCATAGGAAAGATCATGACGGAGCCTATCCGCAGGCTGGTCATGGAGCTAAGAGAGAAATCAGGAAGCAGGGGGCTTTCCCTTAATAGAGTACATATCAGAGAAATCGATGAGCTGACAGAAACCATTGAACAATTAAACCGGGATGTGGAAAGAGCGTCGTCAAAAATTTCAAGCATCCTGGAACATGCCAATGTTCTTATCGGCGTATTTGAATACGAAGAGGAGGCTGACCGTGTGTTCTGCAGCCGGTCTTTGTTTGAGATGCTGGGCTGGGGGCACATGGAAGAACCCTACTGCTACATAAAGACGGTAAAATTTAAGAAATACATGGAGAAGACCTTTACCGGGATTAAGATAAAGGGGGAACGTATCCTGCAGTGTCTGGAAGGCCCTCAGGGAACACGCTGGGTGGAGTTTATTCTGGACGGATCAAAAAAGGGGACGATACTTGGTGTGTGTTCGGATGTGACTGCTGATGTAGAGGAAAAGGAAAAGCTGGAGCGGGAGAGAAATTATGACCTGCTGACGGATATTTACAACCGGAGGGCATTCCGGGAGCAGGTTGTGGCTGCCATGAAGAGGCAGAAAGGGAAGGTCTCCGCACTGGTCATGNNTACGACACCTACGGGCATGACGAGGGAGACCGGTATATTGTCCTTTTTGCCGGCTGTTTAAAGATGTTTTCAGAAAGGGGAGGAATAGTAGCAAGATATTCAGGAGATGAATTTGTTACCTTTCTGGAAGCAGATGAAAAAGATGAGATCAGAAAGAGAATCCAGGAATTCATGAAGCATATTCAAAAATTCTCACTGAATACGGTAGGGGGATACCAGTTTCCCATCCGTGTATCAGGAGGGCTTTCCTGGTTTCCGGATGATGCGGAAGACTTTGACACCCTGTTTAATCATGCGGATTTTGCCATGTATATGGTGAAGCACAGTGTAAAAGGGATTGTTAAGGAGTTTGACTTTAACGAATATACCCATAATTCCTATATGCTTGCCGGCAGCGAGGAATTTAACCGGATGCTGGACAAAAAAGAGGTTCGTTTTGCGTTTCAGCCTATTGCAACAAGGCAGGGAAAGATCTACGGCTATGAGCTGCTGATGCGTCCGGACTTTGCGAATATGAAGGGGATCAGTGAGGTCTTAAATCTGGCAAGAGCTNNCACCTGGTTTTCAGGCCTTAAGGCTGTTATGACGCAGGCTATGGCCGGTCAGCTGGGTTCTGATGAAAAGCTGTTCATCAATTCCATTGCCAGCGTATGCTTAACAGAAGCAGAGCTGGAAGAACTGGAAGAAAACTATGGAGAGCTGCTCCACAGGATTGTCATTGAATTGACAGAAGGAGAACCGGCAAGCCATGATTTCATGCACCGAAAGATCGATATGGCGAGACAATGGAAGGGCCAGGTCGCTGTTGATGATTTCGGAACAGGATATAACAGCGAAGCGATACTCCTGCGCATGAGGCCGGATATCATTAAGGTGGACACTAATCTGGTAAAACGGATCCACGAAGACCCAAACCGTCAGATCATTTTAAAGAGCCTTCTGGATTTTGCAAATCAAAACAATATAACTGTCCTGGCAGAGGGAGTAGAAATTCCGGAAGAGCTGGAATTTCTCATGAATTGCGGGGTTTCCCTGTTCCAGGGATATTATATTGCAAGACCTCAGATGGAGATCAGACCCCTTGACCCCTACATCGTGAAGAGAATGCAGGAGTTTTCAGGAAAAACCTGATTTAATCGTAAATAATACTGGAATTTACGGGACGAGTATGGTATAATGCTAAATTGAAGTGTAACGCCCTGTTGATTTGGCGGTTCACATATATTTCAAGGAGGAACCCTTTAATGAGTTTACAAGTAGAAAAATTAGAAAAGAACATGGCAAAATTAACGGTAGAAGTGTCGGCGGAGGAGTTTGACAAAGCTCTTACCGCAGCTTACAATAAGAATAAGGGCAGATTCAACATCCCTGGTTTCAGAAAAGGGAAAGCTCCTCAGGCCATGGTTGAAAAGATGTATGGAGCAGGCATTTTATATGAAGATGCAGTAAATGAGGCTCTTGACGCAACCTATGGCGATGCAGCGGAAGAAAGCGGACTGGACATTGTTTCCAGACCTGAAATTGACATTGTACAGGTAGAAAAAGGAAAGACCTTAATCTATACTGCAACTGTTGCAGTTAAGCCGGAAGTGACTCTTGGCGAGTATAAGGGAATTGAAGTGACCAAGTCAACTGCTGAAGTGACCGAGGAAGATATTGATGCTGAATTAAAGAAAGTTCAGGAACAGAATTCCAGACTGATCACCGTAGAGGACAGAGCCGTAGAGAATGGCGACCAGACGGTTATCGATTTTGAAGGCTTTGTAGACGGAAAGACATTTGAAGGCGGAAAGGGTGAGGATTATCCTCTTACCATTGGTTCCCACTCCTTCATTGATACCTTTGAAGAGCAGCTGGTCGGCAAGAACATTGGCGAAGAGTGTGATGTCAACGTAGCTTTCCCAAATGAGTATCATGCAACCGAACTGGCAGGAAAGCCTGCTTTATTTAAGGTGACCGTAAAGGAAATCAAGACAAAAGAACTTCCTGAGTTAAACGACGAGTTTGCAAGTGAAGTTTCTGAGTTTGAAACATTGGAAGAGTACAAGAACAACATCAGGGAAAATGTTGCTTCAAGGAAAGAGAAAGAAGCGGCAACAGAGAACGAAGACCGTGTGGTAGAGAAAGTTGTTGAAAATGCCACCATGGAGATTCCTGAGCCGATGATCGACAGCCAGGTGAACAACATGGTCAATGACTATGCAAGAAGAATGCAGAGCCAGGGACTGTCTCTTGACCAGTATATGAAATTTACAGGCATGACCCTTCAGTCCTTAAAAGAGCAGATGAAGCCGCAGGCTCTTAAGAGAATCCAGACAAGACTGGTACTTGAAGCAGTTGTGAAAGCAGAGAACATTACTGCTTCTGACGAAACGGTTGAGAAAGAAATTGCAAGCATGGCAGAAGCTTACAAGATGGAGGTCTCTCTGGTGAAAGAATCTCTTGGAGAGAACGGCATCCAGCAGATGAAGGAAGATCTGGCAGTTCAGGAAGCAGTAGATTTTCTTGTTGCAGAAGCAAAATTAGTTTAAGAAGAATTCTCTGAATAGATTCCTGGCATTTTTGTCCGGAGTCTATTCGGCTTTGATAAGAGATGCCCTGCGGGTATCCCTTTACGCCCTGTAAATTGGGCGGACCCTGCCCGGATAGTATGGGCAAATGAAAGAATGAACAGACAGGAGGAAGACAGATGAGTTTAGTACCTTATGTCATTGAATCAACCAGTAAGGGCGAACGTTCTTACGATATTTATTCCAGACTTCTCAAGGAGAGGATCATTTTCCTTGGGGAAGAGGTATCCGATGTATCAGCAAGCCTTGTTGTGGCCCAGCTGTTATTTTTAGAGGCAGAAGATCCCAATAAGGACATCAACCTCTATATAAACAGCCCCGGCGGTTCTGTTACCGCAGGCATGGCGATTTATGATACCATGAACTATATTAAATGTGATGTTTCTACTGTTTGTATGGGCATGGCAGCCAGCATGGGAGCATTTTTGCTGGCCGGCGGAGCAAAGGGAAAACGGTTCGCTCTTCCAAATGCAGAGGTTATGATTCATCAGCCATCCGGCGGAGCAAAAGGCCAGGCAACTGAGATCCGGATCGTAGCTGAGAATATACTGAAGATAAAGAAGCGTTTAAATGATATCCTGTCCGCAAACACTGGCCAGCCTTATGAGGTGATTGAACGTGATACGGAGCGTGACAATTACATGAATGCAGAAGAGGCGAAAGCATATGGCCTGATTGATGATATCATCTACAGCCATGACCGATAAGCCTTTGGGCCCAGGCAGCCAGGACGATTTATAGGTAACACCCTGCGGGTATCCCTTAATGCCCGGAAAGCAGGGCAATGTATTAGGAAAGAATGAGGTGTGTATATGCCGGTCAGAACAGACGACAAGATTCGATGCTCTTTTTGCGGGAAAACCCAGGACCAGGTAAAGAAACTCATTGCCGGTTCCAATAATGTCTACATCTGTGACGAATGCATTGATTTGTGCGCAGAGATATTAGAGGAAGAATTTGACAGCCATGAGGAGGAAGGACCTGATTTTGGCGATATCAACCTGATGAAGCCAAAGGAAATAAAGGCATTTTTAGACGATTATGTCATTGGTCAGGACAACGCAAAAAAGGTATTGTCTGTAGCAGTCTATAACCACTACAAAAGAATCACTTCCAGAAAAAAAATGGATGTGGATGTGCAAAAGAGCAATATTCTGATGTTAGGTCCTACCGGCTCCGGTAAAACCTATCTTGCGCAGACGTTGGCAAAGGTCTTAAATGTTCCGTTTGCAATTGCAGATGCCACCGCCCTGACAGAAGCCGGTTATGTGGGCGAGGATGTTGAGAACATCCTTTTAAAGCTCATCCAGGCGGCTGACTATGACATCAGCAAGGCAGAATATGGTATCATATATATTGACGAGATTGATAAAATAACAAAAAAGTCGGAAAATGTGTCCATTACCAGGGATGTTTCCGGTGAAGGCGTACAGCAGGCTCTTTTAAAGATCCTGGAAGGTTCGGTTGCAAGCGTTCCCCCTCAGGGAGGAAGAAAGCATCCCCACCAGGAGCTTTTGCAGATCAACACGACCAACATTCTGTTCATCTGCGGCGGCGCCTTTGATGGATTGGAAAAAATCATTGAACGCCGGTTAAGTGCTGGTTCCATCGGCTTTAATGCGGAAATCGTTGATAAGAACAAGACGGATATTGATGATCTTCTGAAAAAGACCCTTCCTCAGGATCTGGTAAAATTCGGTTTAATACCGGAGTTTATCGGCCGGGTGCCGATTACCGTATCCCTGGAGCTTTTGGATCGGGAAGCGCTTGTGAAGATTTTGACAGAACCGAAGAATGCCCTGGTCAAACAGTATCAAAAGCTGTTTGAACTGGATGATGTTAAGCTTGAGCTGACCAGAGAAGCGGTTGAGCGGATCGCGGAGCTGGCAGTGGAGAGAAAAACAGGCGCCAGAGGATTGCGTTCCATTATGGAAAGCGTAATGACGGATATGATGTACGAGATACCATCCGACAGCAGCATTGGAATCTGCACGATTACCAGGGATGTTGTAGATAAAAAGGGTGAGCCGGAGTTGATTTATCGGGACACGGCAGTCCCCAGAAAATCACTGGCTCAGAAGCTAAGAAAAGATAAGACAGGCGAGATCGCATAGGTCCCTGCATGAGTCGGGAAGGTGTTACAGCGAGAAAATCTGCTGGAACACCTTTTTGAATGCAAAGGAGAGAACACAATGGTGGATAAGACAATCACAATGCCAGTTATCGCCCTGCGAGGCATGACTGTTCTTCCCAAAATGATGCTGCATTTTGATATCAGCCGGACAAAATCCATTGCAGCTGTGGAGAAGGCGATGGTAGGGGACCAGAGGGTATGTCTGGTCACCCAGAAGAATTCTGAGGAAGCTGAACCTGGAATCGATGATTTGTATCAGGTCGGCACAGTGGCTCTCATCAAGCAGTTGGTAAAGCTGCCTAATAACGTGATCCGTGTTATGGTGGAAGGCGTGGAACGGGTGNNGACACTGAAGAGCCCATGCTCATAGGTGAAGTTGAAAAGACCCTGGATGCAGATGATTCCATTGATTATATTACCAGACAGGCTATGATTCAGATCATTCAGGAAAAGCTGGAGGAATACGGCAAGGAGAATCCCAGGATTGCAAAGGAAGTACTTCCCAATCTTATGGTGCTTACAGACCTTGGCGAGCTTTTGGACCAGATTGCCGTACAGCTTTCCTGGGATTACAGGGTGCGTCAGCAGGTGCTTGAAAGCGCTCTTTTGGAAGATCGGTATGCGCTTGTCTTGAAGCAGCTGATCACGGAGATAGAGGTCACAAAGGTAAAGCGGGAATTACAGTCCCATGTAAAGGAACGGATCGACAAGAACCAGAAGGATTATATCTTAAGGGAGCAGCTTAAGGTGATCCGGGAGGAATTGGGAGAGGACAACCCTCTGTCCGATGCGGATGATTACTTGAAGAAGCTTAAGGCTTTAAAAGCAGATAAAGAAACAAAGGATAAGATCCAGAAGGAGATTGACCGCTTTAAGGCCATGCCCGGAGGAAGCCAGGAAGCCAATGTCGTCCGCATGTACCTTGAGACAGTCCTGGAACTTCCATGGAAGAAGCTTTCTAAGGATGACAACAGCATCGCCCATGCAGAGGAAATCTTAAATGAGGATCATTACGGCCTTGAAAAGGTAAAGGAACGGATTCTGGAGTATCTGGCAGTCCGTGTGCTTACAAAAAAAGGATCCAGCCCTATCATCTGCCTGGTAGGACCTCCCGGAACAGGAAAAACTTCCATTGCCAGATCAGTGGCAAAGGCCTTAAACAAGGAGTATGTAAGGATCAGCCTGGGAGGGATCCGGGATGAAGCGGAGATCCGCGGACACCGGAAAACCTATGTGGGTGCCATGCCCGGCAGGATTGTGGAAGCCTTAAGGCAAGCCGGAGTCAGTAATCCCCTAATGCTTCTTGATGAAATCGACAAGGTCAGCAGGGATTATAAGGGTGATACTTCTTCCGCCCTTCTGGAGGTGCTTGACAGCGAACAGAATGTGAAGTTCCGGGACCATTATGTAGAGATTCCCATTGATTTGTCCAATGTGCTGTTTCTTGCAACGGCCAATACCACTACATCCATACCTGGGCCGCTTCTGGACCGTATGGAAGTAATTGAAGTAAACAGCTATACAGAGAATGAAAAATTCCATATTGCAAAGAATTACTTAGTAAGAAAGCAGCGGGAAAAGAATGGGCTTACTGAAAAGCAGGTGTCCATATCGGACAAGGCTCTTGAAAAGATCATTCACCACTACACCAGAGAGGCCGGAGTCAGAAATTTAGAAAGGCGGATCGGGGCTGTTTTCAGAAAAGCTGCAAGAGAATTTCTGGAAGATGAAAAAAGTATTATAGAGATCTCGGAAAACGACTTAGAGAAATATTTAGGCAAGGAAAAAGTGCAATTTGAAGATGTAAATGAGGAAGACCAGGTAGGAATTGTTAGAGGCCTTGCTTGGACCAGTGTCGGCGGAAATACCCTTCAAATCGAAGTCAATGTCATGCCAGGGAAGGGAACCCTTCAGATGACGGGACAGATGGGCGATGTCATGAAAGAATCCGCCCAGACGGCTTTAAGCTATATCAGGTCGGTTTGCCCGGAATATAAGGTAAAGGATGATTATTTTGAAAAACACGATATCCACCTTCACATTCCGGAAGGGGCTGTACCAAAGGATGGCCCGTCGGCAGGAATCACCATGGCAACGGCTATGCTGTCCGCAGTTACAAACCGAAAGGTAAACGCCAGGGTGGCAATGACCGGAGAGATTACTCTTCGCGGCCGTGTTCTGCCTATCGGCGGCCTTAAGGAAAAAATCCTTGCTGCCCGTATGGCCCATGTGGAGAAGGTTCTGGTTCCCGACAGGAACCGCCCGGATATTGCAGAGCTGTCAGAGGAGATCATCGGAGGCCTTGAAATCATATATGTGAAAGACATGTCTGAGGTTTTAAAAGAAGCTTTCATCCAGAAATAGAAAATGCCTTGCCCAAAAAGCGTGGGCAGGAAAGAGGAAACCATATGATCATTAAAACAGTAGAGCTGGAGACGGTGTGCGGAATAACCAGCACGCTTCCGGAGAATATAAATCCGGAGTTTGCCTTTGCGGGTAAGTCCAATGTGGGAAAATCTTCTCTCATAAACGCCCTGATGAACCGCAAGTCCTTTGCCAGAATCTCGTCCCAGCCGGGGAAGACCCAAACCATTAATTTTTATAACATTAACGATGCTTTTTACTATGTGGATCTTCCGGGCTACGGCTATGCCAAGGTGGCTCTGGAAGTAAAGGCAAAATGGGGGAAAATGATAGAGAACTATCTTCATAAATCCCCTATGCTCCGGTGTGTGTTTTTACTGATTGATATCCGCCACGAGCCTTCTGTGAATGATAAGACCATGTACGACTGGGTCGTATACAACGGCTACCATCCTATAATCATTGCCACCAAGCTGGATAAGATCAAGAGGAGCCAGGTGCAGAAAGCGGTCNNGCTTGGAATCGGAAGTGATGTTATAGTCATTCCCTTTTCCGCTGAAACCAAGCAAGGCAGGGAAGAGATATGGGACATAATCTCAGAATCCGTAAATGGTCTTGACAAGGAGTAAAAATCTTTTTATAATGAACCTATTTATTACATAGAGTTCATTTTGGTTGGAAGAGGAGAAAACAGTTATGAAAAAGACAATGAAAAAAATGGTATCAACTCTTATGGCAGCAACCCTGGCAGCGTCCTTTCTGACTGCCTGCGGAAGCGGAAATTCCGGTACAGGCACGTCTGGGGCAGCCGGCAAGGAAACAGGAGATAAAAAGGTGTTAAAGGTAGCCATGGAGTGCAGCTATGCACCATACAACTGGACACAGCCAACTGATGAAGGCGGAGCCGTTCCCATATCCGGAAGCTCTGATTACGCTTCNNATTGCGGATGAGCTGGGCTATGGACTGGAGATTGTGAAGCTGGACTGGGATTCCCTTGTTCCCGCAGTTCAGTCCGGAAAAGTTGATTGTGTCATTGCCGGTCAGTCCGTTACAGCAGAACGTATGCAGTCCGTTGATTTCACAGATCCTTACTATTATGCAACCATTGTGACCCTGGTGAAAGCCGGAGGCAAGTATGAGAATGCAAAGAGTGTTGCCGATCTTTCCGGGGCAATCTGTACTTCCCAGTTAAATACCATCTGGTATGACAACTGCCTGCCTCAGATTCCTAATGCAGACATTCAGCCTGCCCAGGAGTCCGCACCGGCCATGCTGGTATCTTTAAGCTCCGGCAGATGCGATTTAGTGGTAACAGACAAGCCTACCGGACAGGCAGCGCTGGTTGCTTATCCTGACTTCAAGCTCCTTGATTTCACAGGAACAGAGGGCGAGTTTAAGGTTTCTGATGAAGATGTCAACATCGGCATCTCATTGAAGAAGGGAAATACGGAATTAAAGGATGCCGTGAACGGAGTACTTGCCAAAATGAGCAAGGATGACTTTAACAAGATGATGGAAGAGGCAATTTCTGTTCAGCCATTATCAAAGTAATTCAGGTAGAATACCTGCGGGCAGCCGACTAAGTCAAGCAAGCTTGACTTTGACTCGTTGCCTTCACGGGAATAAAGAATAGAATCAGGGCTTGCAGGCACGGGACAAGAGTGTTCTTATTTCGTGCCGTTTGTTCTGTTTCCACGAAGTACGAGAAGGAGAAGGTAGTATATATGTCTTTGCCATCAGATTTTTTTGGAAGAATTGTATTTATACTGCAGCATTATGGCCCTTCCTTTTTAAACGGGGCGGGAAAGACAATGGCAATCGCCATTGCCGGTACATTCATCGGCTGCATCATTGGTTTTGCCGTAGGAATTATACAGACAATTCCGGTATTAAAAAGTGACAATCCGGTTAAAAGGTTTTCATTAAAATTAGTAAAATTGATTTTAAATATTTATGTAGAGGTATTTCGCGGAACTCCTATGATGGTTCAGGCCATGTTTATATTCTACGGTTCTTNNGTGCCAAGGCCATCGGCATGACCCACTTTCAGATCATGGTCAATGTTATCATGCCTCAGGCACTGCGCAATATCATGCCTCAGATCGGCAATAACTTAATCATCAACATTAAGGATACCTGCGTGCTTTCCGTCATCGGCGTAGTGGAACTGTTCTATGCCACAAAGGGCGTTGCAGGCGCGTATTATACCTATTTTGAAGCATTTGGCATTACCATGGTCATTTATTTCATCCTGACCTTTACCTGTTCCAGAATCCTCCGTTACTGGGAGAAGAAGATGGATGGTCCTGACAGCTATGATCTTGCGACCACCGATACCCTGGCTTATACCAGCGGCATGGTAAAATTCCCAGATCCCAAAGAGAAGGAGGATAAATAAATGGCAGGCGGAAAAGTTTTAGAGATTCATCATTTAAGCAAGACCTTTGGGACCAACGTGGTACTGCGGGACATTGATTTTTCTGTCAATGCCGGGGATGTGACATGCATCATCGGAGCCTCAGGTTCCGGAAAGTCAACGCTGCTGCGCTGCATCAATCTTCTGGAGACTCCTACCACAGGCGACATCCTGTACCA
>DJBG01000180.1:9927-20430 GCA_002429965.1 Hungatella sp. UBA5982 | reverse complement strand
TGAGAATGATGATTATGATGGTGGCGATGATGATGATGAAGAACCGATGAACCACTGGTACTATTTCGGATCTAACGGTAAAGCTTTTAAGAGTTCTACTACCGGAAACAATGCTTCTTTCAAGACAGTCAATGGAAAGAAATATGTTTTTGATGATGAAGGCAAGATGCTGTATGGCTGGATTGACGAAACCGGAGAACGGGTAACTGGTGATGACAAATGGCGCGACGGAATTTACTATTGCGGCGATGAGAACGATGGTGCTCAGAGAGTTGGCGAGTGGGCGTATTTAGATATCGTTGATAATAGTTATGATAGCGCGGTTGATTCTGGTGTTTCCAGCGATAACCTGTTTGATGATGAAGACCAGACTCGTTATTTCTATTTCAAGACCAATGGTAAGAAGATGACCGATGAAAAAGGCAAGACCATTAATGGTAAGAAGTACAGCTTTGATGCAGATGGCCGTATGAATGCTGAGNNTTGGTTCCAGGTTGTGCCTGATTCTTACCTGAACAAGGGTGATTATGATGACGACGAGAACAGCTGGTACTATTCTGATAAAGATGGTAAATTAGTTGCATCTGAAATCAAGACCATTAATGGTAAAAAATATGCATTTGATTCCTATGGCGTAATGAAGGATGGCCTGGTTGCTATTAAGTTTGTTGGAAACAGCACAACTGACATTGCAGATGTTGCAGGTGATGACGACTTAGATGATTACAACTTTGATACAGAAGATGAATTTAAGGATAATGTATCTGATCTGTATACGAAAGCAGATTACAGACTGTACTATTTTGGCGGCGGTGATGACGGTGCTATGAAGACTGGCAAGCAGAATGTTAGCATTGACGGAGATACTTTCCAGTTCTTATTAAATAAATCCGGAAGCTCAAAGGGACAGGGTAAATTTGGCGTAGATAGTGACAAATATTACCTTGGAGGTATGTTGTTAAAGGCTGATAAAGATGACAAGTATTCTGTAGTTAAGGCTACTACTATCGATGGAGAATATACAGAAATTAAGCTTCTGACAACAGAGAAGTTCTTAGCTGATGATGGCGTAGAGGTTGAGAAAGTAAGCAAAACCGGATATGACGAGTATTATGAGGTTAAAGCTGCAGATAAGAAAGATGGTGATAAAACTGTAGTATACAGACTGGTTAATACTTCTGGTAATGTTCAGAAGAGCAAGAGCAAAGCAAAAGATGGCGATGATCGTTGCTACAAAGTAGAAAGCAACAAAGTGATCACAGCTGTATTTGTAGAAGATTAATTCATAATTAAATGAAATAATTTCAGTTGCCTTTCAAGGGCCGTTGTACCATTGTTGAGAAATCAACCTGGGGCAGCGGCCCCTGTTTTTATGAGGAAATCAATATAAAAATGCCGCTTCCTGTCGATATTAATGTCAGGAAGCGGCATTTCCAGATTTATAGGAATTTATTTAGCTGATATACGATTTCAGCATCCACAAAAGTTTCTGATATTCGGCCAAATAGCCATTAAATTGATCTGCGGTTGCTCCATCGTCATCGTCTTCGGCAAGTTTGACGATTTCCTTTGTATCCCGGATCCAGTATTCTACATCCGAAATCAGGCTTTTAATGGTTTCATCTGAGGAGATAGGAACGTCCTCCAGCTCTTTTACGGAAGAGAGTGCCAGTGCCTTCTTTAAGCTGGCTACTGGGGAACCACCCAAAGCCAGCAGCCGCTCCGCAACATCATCCATGATCTGGGCGGTCTGGTCATACAGCTCTTCCAGCTTTGCGTGGAGTGTGAAGAAGCTGCGGCCTTTCACATACCAGTGAAGGTTATGAAGTTTCATATACATGACCTGCTGATTGGCCAGATACTCATTAAGTTTATCAAATAAATTCTTGCTCATTACAATCCTCCTTTTCTTAGCCGTTCATAATGTTTTCATAGTTGGTAGCAACAGCTTTCCAATCAATTACATTGAAAAATGCTTTAATATAGTCAGCTCTGAGATTCTTATATTTTAAGTAGTAGGCGTGTTCCCAAACGTCAATGCCCAGAATAGGGACAAAGCCTCCGCCTTCCATAAGGGGGTTGTCTTGATTGGCACTGGCGGAAAGGACCAGCCTGCCCTCCCGGTTTGCCGACAGCCAGCCCCAACCGGAGCCAAACTGACCGGCAGCCAGGCCGCTTAACTGATTCTGAAAGTCGGAAAAACTTCCGAAAGCTTTTTCCAAGGCATCTTTTAAGGGACCCACAGGCTCTCCGCCGCCATCAGGGCTCATAGTGGAAAAATAGAGGTTGTGATTGTAGAAGCCGCCTCCATTGTTGCGGATGGCCTTCCTGAGCGCTTCGTCGGAGATGCTGTCCAGAGAAGAGAGCAGGGAGGTGATTTCTTTATCTGCAACACCCGCCTTCTGAGCAGCGTCATTTAAGTTTTTGGTGTAAGCTGCATGATGCTTGGAATAATGAGTCTCCATTGTGAGAGCATCGATATGGGGTTCTAAAGCGTCATATGCGTAAGGTAATTGTATTTGATTAAACATAGTAGTTCTCCTTTCGTTTCTAATTTTTATTTTATATGGAATTGGTTATCTTATAAAGGGGTTAGTTATAACTAACTACCTTGTGGCTTAATTGTATATCATATATACGGTTTTGTCAATCGGTTTTTTAAAATTTAATTGAAAACAACCATGATGGTGATATTTGTCAAAAATATGTTCTAAGAATGAGATTAATGTGAGATTCAAGTCGAATTAAAAGAAAATTGCAATTTATATTTTTAAATCATTGACAGGATAGTGTTGAAAGATATTTTCAAATAAGAATAATGATATATATGTTTTTTAATGTCGAAAAGCGTTGGGCGTTTCTTCTTATTATATATAAAAGCAGAGCCAGTATTTTTCATGAGCCCGTTTTCTGCAAAGAAACGACAAAATAATATCTTATAACCCAAGAATCCATTTTTAATAACAAAAAATGCCGGAGTACGATTTCAATCGCGCTCCGGCATTCTGCACAGATCCTCTTATGATACAGATCATTTTCTAAAAATCGGGAATTGATGTATTCGTAAATACAGAAACCAGATATCTTACTTTCTGCCCTTTTTAAACCTGTCCAGGAATTTTTTCTTTTTCGGCGCCGGAGGAACTGCTTTGCCCCTAAGGCTCTTGATCTCGGTTATGTAGATGCCGCTTACCACAACCTTAGCTTCTGTTTTGACCGGAAGCACTTCGAATACCTTGGCGTCAGCGATCAGTGTCATAACCTTTGGGCCAACCTTTGCCTTTACAATGGGCAGCTTTGTGCGGCGCATATACCAGGGGGTTTGTTCGTACACGATCTTAGGAAGCCCTGCATCCTTTAGCTTCATTTTCTTTTTATCGATTACCAGCATGGATANNCTGTGCCGCAGCTTCCAATGCCTGCTGCTGTTCCACCTGACGCTTTTCCAGCTTTCTTCCAAGAAAATAAAGGACTGCCAGAGCCACGGCTGCGATGAAAAGAATCACTAATAATACGTTTAAAAATGTGCTCACCGGGAATACCTCCAATAGTTCATTTTGTAAAATTGGGCCTATCTGCAATAGTATAACACATTTTCTTGGAAAATACAAGCAAAAAATGCTTGACACCTTGACAGTCTCATGATATTATGGAATGTGCACTATTGTGGATTTGTGTGCCTTAAAGGCATATTTATGCCCAAAAACAGAAACAAATAGAAAGAAAACAGGGGTGAAACGTCAATGGAGAAAAGCAGAATGCGTCCGGTCCCAGCCGGTAAGAGCCTGAGAATGAGCTTCTCAAGACAAAAAGAAGTGCTTGAGATGCCAAACCTGATTGAGATTCAAAAGAATTCCTATCAGTGGTTCCTTGATGAAGGGTTAAAGGAAGTCTTTGAAGACATCTCTCCGATTGCAGACTTTGCAGGACACTTAAGTCTTGATTTTGTCAATTTTACTTTATGTAAAGACGACATCAAGTACACAATAGAAGAATGCAAGGAAAGAGATGCAACTTATGCGGCTCCTTTAAAGGTAAAGGTAAGGCTCTGCAATAAAGATAAAGATGAGATTAATGAACATGAGATCTTCATGGGTGATCTTCCGCTTATGACAGATACCGGTTCCTTTGTGATCAACGGTGCCGAGCGAGTTATTGTTAGCCAGTTGGTACGTTCCCCAGGTATATATTATGGCATCGAACATGACAAGGTAGGGAAGGAGCTTTATGCCTGTACGGTAATCCCGAACAGGGGTGCATGGCTGGAGTATGAAACGGACTCCAATGACATCTTCTACGTGCGTGTAGACAGAACCAGAAAGGTTCCGGTAACCGTGCTGATTCGTGCCCTGGGCTTTGGCACCAACGCTGAGATTATTGAACTGTTCGGTGAAGAACCAAAATTATTGGCCAGCTTTGGTAAGGATACGTCCGACAATTACCAGGATGGCTTATTGGAGTTATATAAGAAGATCCGCCCAGGTGAACCTTTATCTGTTGATAGTGCTGAAAGTTTGTTAAATAGTATGTTTTTTGACCCCAGAAGATACGATCTTGCAAAGGTCGGAAGATATAAATTCAATAAAAAGCTTCATTTTAAAAACCGCATTGCAGGCCATGTACTTGCTGAGGATGTGGTAGATACCACAACCGGAGAGATTCTGGCAGAGTCCGGGACCACAGTAGACAAGCAGCTTGCAATCGATATTCAGAACGCGGCTGTTCCTTTTGTCTGGCTGGAAGGAGTGGAGCATAAGCAGAAGGTCCTTTCCAACTTAATGGTTGATCTGACTTCTTTTGTTAACTTTGATCCAAAGGAAGCGGGTATTACAGAGTTAGTATTCTATCCTGCCCTTGAAAAAATTCTGGCAGAAGCTGGCAGCGAGGATGAAGAGACCCTTAAGAAAGCCCTTCACAGAAATATAAACGAACTGATTCCAAAACATATTACAAAGGAAGATATTTTGGCTTCCATCAATTACAACATGCACCTGGAAGAAGAAGTGGGAGCGGCTGACGATATCGATCATTTGGGAAATCGTAGAATCCGTGCTGTTGGCGAGCTTTTGCAGAACCAGTACCGCATCGGTCTTTCCAGAATGGAGCGTGTGGTCAGGGAACGTATGACAACACAGGATATGGATGGCATCACCCCCCAATCCCTGATCAATATCAAGCCAGTCACCGCAGCAGTAAAGGAGTTCTTTGGAAGCTCTCAGCTGTCACAGTTCATGGATCAGAACAACCCGCTGGCAGAGCTGACCCATAAGAGGCGTTTATCTGCATTGGGACCTGGAGGTCTTTCCAGAGACCGTGCCGGATTTGAGGTCCGAGACGTTCACTATACCCATTATGGACGTATGTGCCCGATTGAGACGCCGGAAGGTCCTAACATCGGTCTGATCAACTCTCTTGCTACTTATGCAAGGGTAAACCAGTACGGATTTGTAGAGGCTCCTTACCGTTTGGTGGATAAAACCAATGTCCAGAATCCGGTGGTTACCGATGAAGTCATTTACCTGACCGCTGACGAAGAAGATAATTTCGTAGTCGCACAGGCGAATGAACCTTTGGATGATGACGGTCATTTCGTTCATAAGAATATTTCCGGACGTTTCCGTGAAGAAACTTCCGAATTCCAGAGGAAAAATATTGACCTCATGGACGTTTCTCCAAAGATGGTATTTTCCGTTGCAACTGCCATGATTCCCTTCCTTGAAAACGACGATGCCAACCGTGCCCTCATGGGATCCAACATGCAGCGTCAGGCCGTGCCTCTGCTGACAACAGAGACCCCTGTAGTAGGAACCGGTATGGAATCTAAGGCAGCGGTAGACTCCGGTGTTTGTGTTGTTGCCAGAAATGCCGGCGTTGTAGAACGTTCCGCATCCAATGAAATCATCGTAAAGAGAGATTCAGACGGAGGAAAAGATGTTTACCGCCTGACTAAATTTAAAAGAAGCAACCAGTCTAACTGTTACAACCAGAAGCCAATCGTATATAAGAACAGCCATGTGGAAAAGGGTGAAGTTATTGCAGACGGCCCGTCCACTCAGAACGGCGAGATTGCTCTCGGTAAGAATCCTCTGATCGGATTCATGACCTGGGAGGGTTACAACTACGAGGATGCGGTTCTCTTAAGCGAGAAGCTGGTGCAGGAGGATGTTTATACCTCTGTCCATATTGAGGAATATGAGGCGGAAGCCCGTGACACCAAGTTAGGGCCGGAAGAGATCACGAGGGATGTTCCCGGCGTTGGCGAGGATGCCTTAAAGGATCTTGATGAAAGAGGAATCATAAGAATCGGTGCGGAAGTCCGTGCTGGTGATATTCTGGTTGGGAAGGTTACTCCTAAGGGAGAGACCGAGCTGACCGCAGAGGAGCGCCTGCTGCGTGCCATCTTCGGCGAGAAGGCAAGAGAAGTCCGCGATACCTCCTTAAAAGTTCCTCACGGCGCTTATGGTATTATCGTGGATGCAAAAGTATTTACAAGAGAAAACGGCGATGAGCTTTCCCCAGGCGTGAATCAGACCGTCCGCATTTACATTGCCCAGAAGAGAAAAATCTCTGTAGGTGATAAGATGGCCGGCCGTCACGGAAACAAGGGTGTTGTTTCCCGCGTGCTTCCTGTAGAAGATATGCCGTTCCTCCCCAATGGACGTCCGCTTGATATCGTTTTAAACCCTCTGGGCGTGCCGTCCCGTATGAACATCGGGCAGGTGCTTGAAATCCACTTAAGCCTTGCAGCAAGGGCTCTTGGATTTAACGTATCCACCCCGGTATTTGACGGCGCAAACGAAATCGACATTATGGATACCCTGGATGTAGCCAACGACTATGTAAACACAGATTGGGAAGATTTCCAGGAGAAATATAATGAAACCTTAAAGCCTGAAGTTATCGAGTATCTGGGCGATCACCTGGAGCACAAGGAGTTGTGGAAGGGTGTTCCCGTCAACCGTGACGGTAAAGTACGCCTTCGCGACGGACGTACCGGCGAGTATTTTGACAGCCCGGTTACCATCGGCCACATGCATTATCTGAAGCTGCACCATCTGGTTGACGATAAGATCCATGCCCGTTCCACAGGACCATATTCTCTGGTTACCCAGCAGCCTCTCGGCGGTAAAGCTCAGTTCGGCGGCCAGCGTTTCGGAGAGATGGAGGTTTGGGCTCTGGAGGCATATGGCGCTTCCTATACGCTGCAGGAAATCATGACCGTGAAATCCGATGACGTGGTAGGACGTGTGAAGACCTACGAGGCTATTATCAAAGGTGATAATATTCCTGAGCCAGGAATTCCGGAATCCTTCAAGGTATTGTTAAAAGAGCTTCAGTCTCTGGCACTGGATGTAAGAGTGCTGCGTGACGACAATACGGAGGTTCAGATTGCGGAAAGCACCGAATATGAAGAAACTGATTTAAGATCCATCATCGAGGGTGACAGACATTACCGGGAAGAAGAGTCCTTTAGCAACCACGGTTACCAGAAGCAGGAATTCAAGGATGCAGAGCTGGTAAGTGTGGAAGAAGAGGAAATAGAGGAAATAGAGGAATTAGAGGAAGCAGAAGCAGACGGTATCGACGATTCTTTTGAGGAGTTCGATGACGCAGAATTTGAAGATTCAGACGAAGAATAATAGAAGGGAGAACCGCTTATGCCTGAAAACAATGAAACTTACCACCCAATGACATTTGATGCCATAAAGATCGGTTTGGCATCTCCGGAGAAGATTCTGGAATGGTCCCATGGTGAGGTGAAAAAGCCTGAGACAATCAACTACAGAACCTTAAAGCCGGAAAAAGACGGTTTGTTCTGTGAACGGATCTTTGGACCCAGCAAGGACTGGGAATGCCATTGTGGTAAATATAAGAAAATCCGGTACAAAGGCGTTATCTGTGACCGATGCGGCGTTGAAGTAACCAAGGCCAGTGTCCGCAGAGAGCGTATGGGTCATATACAGCTTGCGGCTCCTGTTTCCCATATCTGGTATTTTAAGGGGATCCCCAGCCGCATGGGTCTGATCCTGGACATTTCTCCAAGAACCCTGGAAAAGGTGCTGTATTTTGCATCTTATGTGGTGCTTGATGCCGGCAATACGGGACTGCAGTATAAGCAGGTTTTATCAGAAAAGGAATTCCGGGAAGAAGTTGAGAAATACGGCTACGGCTCATTCCGTGTAGGAATGGGAGCAGAAGCCATTCTGGAACTTTTACATTCCATTGACCTTGAAAAGGACTCTGAGGAGTTAAAGAAAGGGTTAAAGGAAGCTACCGGACAGAAGCGTGCCAGAATTATCAAGAGGCTGGAAGTTGTAGAGGCATTCCGCAATTCCGGCAACTTACCAGAGTGGATGATCATGACGGTGGTTCCGGTAATTCCGCCGGATATCCGTCCCATGGTACAGCTTGACGGCGGCCGCTTTGCAACTTCCGACTTAAATGATTTATACAGAAGGATCATAAACCGTAACAACCGTCTGGCCCGTCTCTTGGAGCTGGGAGCTCCGGACATCATTGTCCGCAACGAAAAGCGTATGCTTCAGGAAGCGGTGGATGCCCTCATTGATAACGGCAGANNCAGACGGGGAAGGCCGGTAACCGGACCAGGAAACCGTGCCTTAAAGTCCCTTTCCGATATGCTTAAGGGAAAACAGGGCCGTTTCCGTCAGAACCTTTTAGGAAAGCGTGTGGACTATTCCGGCCGTTCCGTTATCGTAGTCGGACCGGAACTTAAGATTTACCAGTGCGGTCTGCCAAAAGAAATGGCTATCGAGCTGTTTAAACCTTTTGTTATGAAAGAGCTTGTTTCCAACGGAACCGCTCACAATATAAAGAATGCAAAAAAGATGGTGGAGCGTCTACAGACAGAAGTCTGGGATGTGCTGGAAGATGTAATCAAGGAACATCCGGTTATGTTAAACCGTGCGCCTACCCTTCACAGACTTGGTATCCAGGCATTTGAGCCAATTCTGGTAGAAGGTAAAGCCATTAAGCTTCACCCTCTGGTTTGTACTGCGTTCAACGCCGACTTTGATGGAGACCAGATGGCGGTCCATCTGCCTCTTTCCGTGGAAGCCCAGGCAGAATGCCGTTTCCTTCTGCTATCACCCAACAACTTATTAAAGCCGTCAGACGGCGGCCCTGTGGCAGTTCCTTCTCAGGATATGGTTCTGGGAATTTACTACCTGACTCAGGAAAGGCCGGGAGCCAAGGGCGAAGGAATGGTATTTAAGAGCGTGAATGAAGCAATTCTCGCTTATGAAAACCAGGCAGTTACCCTTCATTCCAGAATTAAGGCCAGAGTGAGCAAAAAAATGGCAGACGGAACCGTAAAAACCGGTTCTGTGGAATCAACCGTAGGCCGTTTCATCTTCAATGAGATCGTTCCTCAGGACCTTGGCTTTGTTGACCGGTCTATTCCAGGCAACGAGCTTCTGATGGAAGTTGATTTCCATGTAGGAAAGAAGCAGTTAAAGCAGATTCTTGAAAAGGTCATTAACGTCCATGGTGCAGTTCAGACTGCGGAAACCTTAGATGACATCAAGGCCATTGGTTATAAGTACTCTACCAAAGCCGCTATGACCGTATCCATTTCCGACATGACAGTGCCGGAGAGCAAACCGAAGCTGATTGCTGACGCACAGGCAACGGTTGACCAGATTGCAAAGAACTTCCGCCGCGGACTTATTACGGAGGAAGAGCGCTATAAAGAAGTAATTGACACATGGAAAGTCACTGATGACCAGTTGACCCATGACCTGCTGACCGGACTTGATAAGTATAACAACATCTATATGATGGCCGATTCCGGAGCCCGTGGTTCTGATAAGCAGATCAAACAGCTGGCAGGTATGCGTGGACTTATGGCCGATACCACAGGCCACACCATTGAACTTCCTATCAAGTCCAACTTCCGTGAAGGTCTTGACGTACTGGAGTACTTTATCTCCGCTCACGGTGCACGTAAAGGACTTTCCGATACGGCTCTCCGTACCGCTGACTCCGGTTATCTGACCAGACGTCTGGTAGACGTTTCCCAGGATATGATTATCCGTGAGATCGACTGCTGCGAAGGCAAAGATAATCCGTTTATGGAAATCAAGGCATTTACGGATGGTGAGGAAACCATTGAGAGCCTGCAGGAGCGTCTCACAGGACGGTTCATTGCGGAAACCATAACAGATCCGGATACCGGAGAAGTGATTGTGAAAGCGAACCACATGTGTACGCCTAAGCGTGCGGTAATGGTTATGAACGTGTTAAAGAAGCTTGGCCGTGATTCCGTGAAGATCCGTACTGTTTTGACCTGTAAATCCCATATGGGTGTTTGTGCAAAATGTTACGGTGCCAACATGGCTACCGGACAGCCGGTTCAGGTAGGCGAAGCAGTCGGCATCATCGCTGCCCAGTCCATCGGTGAGCCAGGTACCCAGCTTACCATGCGTACGTTCCATACCGGCGGTGTTGCCGGGGGCGATATCACACAGGGTCTTCCACGTG
>DJBG01000180.1:0-9904 GCA_002429965.1 Hungatella sp. UBA5982 | reverse complement strand
TGACTTAAATGAAGCCCTTCTTGCAGAAGGAAAGAACCCGGCAGATGGAAAACAGGTTATGCTTGGTATTACAAAAGCATCTCTGGCTACTGATTCCTTCTTATCCGCTGCCTCCTTCCAGGAGACCACAAAGGTTCTGACCGAAGCTGCCATTAACGGCAAGGTGGACCACTTAATTGGTCTGAAGGAGAACGTAATCATCGGTAAGCCGATTCCGGCAGGTACCGGTATGAAGCGTTACCGTACCATCAGACTGAATACAGATTCTGCTTTCGAGGAAAAGGATGAGATCAAGTTGTCAGAGGATGAGGATGAGATCCTGCTGACAGAAGATGGATTTAATGAGGCGGAAGAGGTTCTGGATATTGACGAGAATATAATAGAAGAATAAGCAATGAGATAGCCCTTGGCAGGATTAGACTGCCAGGGGCTTTTTTAATGGCAATAATTTGTGGTATTTGCATAAGAAAACAAAATTTTTCTTTATTTCCCCATGCTATAATTATAAAAAAGAGGAGGTAAAGAAAATGAAAAGTGTTGAACAGAAAGTATTTCCATATCTTTTGCTGGCGCCGACTCTGGTAATTTTCGGGCTGTTTCTGTTCTTTCCCGCTATCAATGGAATGTGGATTTCCCTGACAAAATGGGATGGAGTGAATCCTCAGAAATTTATAGGAATTCAAAACTATGTTAAGCTTTTGTCAGACCGGAGCTTCTGGGGATCCTTTTTCCGGACCATATTTTTTACCGCAGTTTCAGTTCCCTTTGTTTATGTATCTTCTCTGGGACTGGCTGTGCTTTTGACCGGAAATATTAAGGGAAGTGATTTTTTTCGGGCAGTGTTTTACTGGCCGACCATGATTTCCAGTATTATCGTAGGATTAACCTGGAGATTTCTGCT
The DNA here is from genome assembly GCA_002429965.1 of Hungatella sp. UBA5982. Classification (GTDB taxonomy): domain Bacteria; phylum Bacillota; class Clostridia; order Lachnospirales; family Lachnospiraceae; genus Lacrimispora. The sequence goes on along the minus strand of DJBG01000180.1, from coordinate 9,003 downwards.
GGGCGAGGATTTTGGGGTCATCAATTATCTGCTGACTTCATGGGGCAGGGTTCCGGTCAAGTGGCTGACCGATCAGAATAATGCCATGGGAGTGGTGATATTTGTCACGGCCTGGAGCATGTCCGGTTACTATATGGTCATGTTCGTTTCCGGCATTAAGTCTATCTCTGAGACTTATTATGAAGCTTCCAGAATCGATGGCGCAGGGGCATGGCATCAGTTCCGCTATATTACCCTGCCTCTTTTAAAGCCTACCAGTCTGCTGGTCATTGTTCTCTCCACGGTCACCATTATTAAAACCTATCCTCTTGTATATGCCCTGACACAGGGAGGTCCGGCAGGAGCTACAAAATTCATGGTTCAGGCCATTCAGGAGACAGGTTTTGAAAAGAACCAGATGGGGTATGCCAGTGCTATGACCATGATCTTGTTTCTCCTTTTAGCTATGTTTACTGTTTTGCAATTTAAGATTAACAAGGGAGGAGAACAGGATGCAGACTGATATGAAAAAAAGATTTTCGGCAGGGATCACATGGGTGCTTTTACTGCTTCTCACCTTCCTGTTTTTGATGCCCGTTGTCTGGGTCATCTGCTCTTCCTTTAAAAGCACGGGAGAGCTGTTTGCCTGGCCGCCCAGCTTATTTGGAAAGAGCCCCTCTCTTGGCAACTACCGGAGGGCTATGGCAGAAGGTCGTTTTGGTATTTACTTTTTTAACACCGTGTTTGCCAGCGTGATTGCCACATGTCTGACTATTGTGGTAAATGTAATGTCCGGCTATGCCTTTGCCAAGTATCACTTTAAGGGGGAAAAGCTGCTTTTCGGCATCGTTCTGGCAACCCTGATGGTGCCCTTAGAGGTCATCATGATTCCGATTTTCAAGGTGATCGTAGCTGTTAATCTTTATAACAGCTTATGGGGTCTGATCATTCCGGCGGTGGCGTCGCCCACGGCAGTTTTTCTGGTAAGACAGTATTATGTGGGTATTCCTGACGCCTATATGGAAGCCGCAAGGATCGACGGTGCTTCTGAGCTGAATATATTGATGAGGGTCATGCTTCCTCTTGCAAAACCAGTCATTTCCGTGCTCTGTATTTTTTCTTTTATGTGGAGATGGAATGATTATCTCTGGCCTAAACTGGTTATTAACAGCAAGGAGCGTTACACCATTCAGCTGGCACTGGCAAATTATTCGGGAGAATATTCCGTGGATTGGAACAGCTTGCTTGCCATGTCGGTGGTTTCCATGATACCGGTTATTATTGTTTTTATTACATTGCAGAAATACATCATCGGCGGCATGACGGCCGGCGGAGTAAAAGAATGATTGGAGAGGAAGAGAAGACATGAAATATCTGGAATATCCGCTATTTGCGGAAGGGTTTGTAAACCGTTTTTTAGTCACAGGAGTGTACACCCAGATCCAGCAGTTTACGAAAACTACCTTAAGCGGACGGGTAAACGAATGGTTAAAGAAAGGGTTTGCCATTCACGAAAATCCCTGCAGGAAGGAATTTGTGGCAAAAAGAAAAGAAGAACTGCCGCCCTGTCCTGATTTTTGCGGAATCAAGCATGGTGATGAAATCACCGTATTTGACCAGACAAGCCCTGTGAAGATGTATTTTCCATTTGGCAACACCGGGGTGGATGCTTCAGGATTTTATTACCAGCCTACTTATCTGCGGTTGTATGGTTATGTGGAGCTTTGTGCAGAAAATGAGGAAACTGTGGATTTTGAACTGGAGACATGCGGAGGGCTCACTTTGTGGGTCAATGACCGGCTGGTTACAGATTTTACTCCGTTTACGCGGAACCTGGTGAAGAAGACTGTGGTGTCCGTACCGCTTTTGCAGGGGCAGAATAAGGTGATTGTCTGCCTGGATGATCTGGCTGAGAGGGATACGGATTATTTCTTCCGCATAAAACGGCTGGGAGATGCAACCTTAAAGCTTATGCTTCCTGTCGGCGAAGAGACAGAGGAAACAGTGCTTGCCGGAATGGAACGTATGCTGAATGGAATGAGCTTTGACAAGGAAGCTTATATCAGCGAGCCCTTAAAAATGAATCTGAACAATCCCTTTGATATCCCTTTGGAGCTTGATGTCATCATAGCTCCAGGTGAATTTGTTGAAAAGATGCAGGAAGCCTGGAAAATGATAAAAACAAAGCATTACACCATGGAACCAGAACAAAAGGGCCTTTACTTATTCGAGACAGATGAGATGCCACCGGGATATTATTATTTTACGGTCTCCCTGGACTATAAGGGAATTTCCTTGAAGAGAAAGATCGGAAACCAGCTGGTTAGGAAGGAATTTCTCACATATCACGAGTCTGATGTAATGGTCAGGAAACGCCATGCCTTAGAAACCATAATCCGGTTTGCTCCGGAAAACACTTATAAGGCGGCAGCACTGTTCCAGGCCGGAAGGGAATACCAGAGGGCGGAACGCATTCTTCTGGAAGAACTGGAAGGAGTCAGAAACAGGAAAGACTGCTCGGATTTTCATTTTATCATCATGCTTTACATTTATGGCACTTATTATGACGGGATATCTGAAACCTTAAAAGCTGCCCTGGAAGATGCTATGGTCAATTACCGGTACTGGATCGATGAGCCGGGAGATGACGTGATGTGGTTTTTCAGTGAAAACCATGCCCTACTGTTTCATTGCTGTCAGTATCTGGCCGGTTCCTATCTGCCGGACCGCGTCTTCGCAAACAGCGGCAGGACCGGAGCAGAAGCAAAGGAAAGAGGAGAAGAACTGCTTCATCAGTGGTTTGATGAATTCTTCCGGGAGTTCATAACGGAATGGAACTCCAATGCCTACATACCTGTGGATGTATTGGGAATCGGCACTCTTTATAACCTGACGGACCGGGAAAGCTCCCTTCATAAAAAGGCAAAAAAAGCTCTTGATATGATTTCCCTTTCCATTGCCTTAAATGCCCATAAGGGTGCTGTTATGACCAGCTTTGGACGGACCTATGAGAAAGAAATGAAGGGAAATTATAATGCCGGAACCACTTCTCTTTTGTATATTGCATACAATGCCGGTTATTTAAACAGGGCCTGTATAGGTTACATCTCATTGGTTCTGGGGGATTATGAAGCTCCAAAAGAGTATAAGGATTATGCGGTAATGGAAAAAGGCCAGGAAATGATATTTGAAAATACCCAGGGATTTGAAGGCCATGTGAACCTTTATCTGTATAAGGACAGTTACGGGCTTTTATCCACTGCTGTAGGGTTTAAGCCTTTCCAAAAGGGGTATCAGGAACATATCATGCAGGCAGTGATCGACGAAGTAGCCCAGGCTTTTATCAATCACCCGGGAGAATCCTTTCCCTATGGAAGCGGAAGGCCTAATTTCTGGGCAGGCAATGGGGTGCTTCCTCTGGGAGTGCAGTATGGAGACACGGGGATTTTAAGATACCATATCCACGAGGAAGAAAGAATTGATTATACCCATGCCTATATCCCTATCAGCGCATTTTCCCGCTATAAGGGGGAAGGCGGCGTGCTTGTGCTGGAAAAAGACGGGGCATATCTGGCTGTAAAAGCTTTCAATGGCCTGAACATACAGGAAGAGGGCCCGAACCGGTTCCGTGAGTTCATCAGCAGGGGCAGGGATAATGTATGGGTGATGAGAGTGGGCAGCATGGAGGAGTACGGAAGCCTTGACGGAGTTTTTGAGGCCTTCCAGAAAATAGAGATTGCTATGGAGGGTAAAGAAACCAGAGTAGTCGATGACAGAGGAGATTGTTATCTGGTAGATGAAGAATCTCCTTTAAGGGTAAATGGAAAAGCGGTATATGATTATCCCCTGGGAGTGGAAGGAAAAATAACATTAAGGGAGAAGAAAAGACGTGATTGACAAACAGGCGGTTGATGAAAAATTGAATCTTGTATCCGGAAGGATGATGGTACTTAAGAACAATGGGATGAAAGAGAAATATCCCATCAGCCTCATTGACATCAATTGCTGGGAGTGGCCACAGGGTGTAGGGCTTTTCGGACTTTATAAATATTATGAAGTCAGTGGAAGGGAAGAGATACTGGATTTCCTGGTAGACTGGTATGATAAGAGGTTGGAAGAAGGAATCCTGGAACGGAATGTGAATACCACATCTCCCATGCTGACCCTTACTTATCTTTATGAGAAAACAGGGAATCACAAGTACCTGGCTTTCATTCAGGACTGGGCGGACTGGATCATGAAGGATAAAATGCTGATCAGGACAGGTGACGGTTGTTTTCAGCATATGATCACAGGTGATCCCAACGAGGATGAAATTTTAATAGATACCCTTTTTATGACGGTGCTGTTTTTAGCGCGGGCAGGTAAATTGCTAAAACGCCGGGATTACATGGAAGAGGCCGGCTATCAGATATTAAGCCATATCAAATATCTTCTGAATAAGAAGGAGGGGCTCTTTTATCATGGCTTTAATTTTAAGCGAAGAGATAACTACGGAGGCATTTTATGGGGAAGAGGGAACTGTTGGTATACCATTGTCATTATGGAGCTCATTGGCGAGATAGAGCTTGATGGAGGGTTAAAACGCTATTTCCTCAATGTATATGAGAATCAGGTCAAGGCACTGAAAAGGTATGCAGATCCGGAAAAGGGATTGNNTAACGATGCTTCCTCCTATATCGAATTATCCGCAAGCGCCGCCTTTCTTTACGGTATCATGAAGGGCGTCCGGCTGGGGATATTAAACAGGGAAGAATTTGGAGAACTGATTGAAAAAGCCATGGAAAGCCTTATGGATTATATTGAAGAGGATGGGACAGTATCAAACGTATCCTATGGCACCCCTATTGGAATGGATGAAGACTTTTATAAAACAATTCCACGCTGTCCCATGACTTATGGTCAGGCTCTTATGATCCTGGTGCTTCAGGAGGCGCTGCAGCCGTATTGGAGCTAGCAGTTCCACTCGCCTGACGGCTCACCGAACGGCCATTTTTCTAAGTCCGGCCGGGCTGCGCCAGACTTCACTAAGAATAACATGCCATAGAAAGGATTGGTTGCGAAAATGAAAGAAAGGGTATTCTTTGAAGAATTTGAATCATTGTACTATTTTCATGGAAGTTCCGAAAACTGGGCCATGAAGGGCTTCCATTTTCACAACCAGTATGAAATCATCCTGTTCCTTACGGACGGGGCATTGATGGAAATCGGAAACCGTGCTTATCACGTAAAAGCCGGGGATTTGTTTTTTATTAACAATAAGGAATATCACAGGACCAGCGGGGCGGAAGGAAAGGCCCACAACCGTTATGTCCTTATGTTTGAGCCGGAACTTCTTGTGCATATGGGAGCAGCATTTCACTACGATTTTTCCATGTTTTTTGAGAACCGGCCGGAACAGTTTATCCACAGGCTCCACCTTTCCGGGGAAAAGCTTGAGAAGGTAGAAAAATCGTTTGGGAAAATTGAAAGGAATATAAATTCCGACCATAAAAACAGTGCCGAGTCCACGGTCCGTCTTAAAATTGCTATTCTGGAAGCCATAACCGCCATTAATGAAATGTACCGGTTTTTTATGGAAGAAGAGAAAAACAAAAGCATCAGGGGCTGGGGAGAGGAGAAACAGAAGCAGGAGTTTAAGGACCCTATTTTATATAGGGAAAGGGTTGAACAGCTGAAAAAGTACATTGCAACTCATGTGGAGGAGAGGCTGGATCTTGATGAAATCTCCCGGGAATTTTATATAAGCCGTTATTATCTGAGCCATTATTTTAAAAAGGAAACAGGCTTTACACTCATGCAGTATGTGGCGAATCAGAAGATCATCGCAGCAAAAGCCCTGTTAAAGGAAGGAAATTCGGTGACGGATGTGGCCTTGAAGCTTTCCTACAACAGTGACAGCCATTTTATTGAGGTTTTTAAAAAGCTGACCGGGATTACGCCGAAAAAATATGCGCAGTCCAGAAAAAGCAACCATGAATGATTTCCTGTTCTTAATACGCAGCTTTTATACAGGTTCAGCCGATGGAATGGGAATATCAATTATATGCCCGAAAACCGGGTGAAAAAATGAAAAGGAGAGGTTATTTATGAAGAAAGCGGTATCATTGGTATTAGCAGGGGTATTGGCGCTTGGTGCACTCACCGGCTGTTCCGGAGGGGGAAAAAAGGCGGACAGTGAAGTGAAAACTCTGGATGTAGTATGGTTCAGTGACGGAAAGGAGGGGGAATCCTTCCTGAAGCTGGCAGATCAGTATATGTCGGAGCATCCCGACATCAAAATTGAACTGATCGAGGTTCCCTATGCGGATTTGGAGAGTAAAATTAAAAATATGCTCAACGGCAAAGAGGCTCCGGCACTGGCCAGGCTTACTAATTTAGGTCCGTTCCAGAATCAGCTGGTGGATTTAGGACAGTATGTTTCGGATAAGAACGCCTTTGTAAACAGCTTTGGCGAAGGGCTGAAATTTGTTTTTGATGATAAGGTTCTGGCTGCTCCCATGGATGTGACATCCAATGGTTTGATCTACAACAAGACGGCTTTTGAGAAGGCCGGTGTGTTAGTTCCCCAGTCAGAGGAAGAGGTATGGACGTGGGAAGAATGGAAGGACGCCATGAAAACAGTTATGGAGAAAAGTGACTGCAAATACGGCCTTGTATATGACAAATCCCCCCAGCGATTCAGCACACTTCTTTACGAGGCAGGGGGAAGCCTGTTAAATAAGGATTTAAATGCTTCCAATTTCAATACACCAGAAACCAGAAGCGCGGTGAGCTTCTTTAAGGAACTTCACGACGAAGAAATCATTCCGTCATCGGTATGGCTTGGTTCTGAAAATCCAAATAATTTATTCCGGACCGGTCAGGTTGCCATGCATTTTGCCGGCAGCTGGATGATTTCAAACTACAAAGACCAGATCACTGATTTTGAATGGGGTGTAACTTATCTTCCAAAGGAAGTAAGACGCTCCTCCGTGCCGGGAGGAAAGTATCTGGCTGCATTCCAGAACACGGGAGTAGAAAAAGAGGCTGCCCAGTTCATTGAATGGATTTCAAAGGCAGAGAATAATGCCAGGTATTGCAAGGAAAACAGCTACCTATCCCAGGTAAAAGGAAATGAAAGTCTGGATTATGAATATGGAAAAGAATTTTTTGAAATTTTTTCAAAGGAACTGGCTGCTACGGATTCCCAGCCAGGAGCGGAATGGGGGTATCAGGCATTTACCGGAGCTGTCCAGAGTGATTTGAGGGATAAGCTTATCGAGGTGCTGGCAGGAAAACTGACTGTAGACCAGTATGCAGAAGAAATGGATGGGCTGATCACTGATACACTGAAGGAACTGAATTAATTCATCATTTATAAAACCCGGAGCAGGAATGTCATCAGGAATTTAAGCTCCGGGTTTATATTATGAAATGTTTTATTTTTAAAAAAACCTTGACAGAAAAATACAATATGTATATAATAATTAGGCGTGCATTAACGCGTCAAGTTTTTGTGCGTAAATTAAGCTGAAGATAACAGCAACCAACAGACAATATCACAGGAGGTGAATGGAATGCCAACATTTAACCAGTTAGTAAGAAAGGGTAGACAGACAAGCGCAAAGAAATCTCAGGCACCAGCTCTGCAGAAGGGTTACAACTCTTTACAGAAAAAGGCAACTGATATTTCTGCTCCACAGAAGAGGGGCGTCTGCACGGCAGTTAAGACTGCTACACCTAAAAAACCTAACTCAGCACTTAGAAAGATCGCCAGAGTACGTCTTTCTAATGGTATCGAAGTAACAAGTTACATCCCAGGCGAAGGTCATAACCTTCAGGAGCATAGCGTTGTTTTAATCCGTGGCGGTAGAGTAAAAGACTTACCAGGTACAAGATACCATATCGTCAGAGGTACACTGGATACTGCAGGTGTAGCTAACAGAAGACAGGCTCGCTCCAAGTATGGTGCAAAGAGACCGAAAGATAAAAAATAATTAGAACCACACATTTGAATTTCTAGTGCCGGACTTTAGATATTGAACCTGTAGGTTGCAGGGTTATATATATAGAAACCGAGCGCGAACGCAACTTGAATGTTTGTGAGTACCTAGGATCTAATGAATAGCCGATTGGTCAGTATAGGCTGAACGGCCATATTAAGGAGGGAAGTAACGTGCCACGTAAAGGACATACTCAAAAAAGAGACGTATTAGTAGATCCGCTTTATAATAATAAAGTTGTTACAAAGCTGATCAACAACATCATGTATGATGGTAAAAAGGGTGTTNNCTCAGAAGATCGTATACGGCGCATTTACCCGTGTGGAAGAAAAGACTGGCAAACCAGCCGTTGAAGTATTCGAAGAGGCGATGAACAACATTATGCCTGTACTTGAGGAAAAGGCAAAACGTATCGGCGGAGCTACCTATCAGGTGCCGATCGAAGTAAGACCGGAGAGAAGACAAACATTAGCCTTAAGATGGATTACTCTGTACTCTCGTAAGAGAGGCGAAAAGACTCAGGAAGAAAGACTTGCTAATGAGCTGATGGATGCTGCCAACAACACAGGTGCTGCTGTAAAGAAGAAAGAAGATATGCACAAGATGGCTGAGGCAAACAAGGCATTCTCTCATTATAGATTCTAAGAGGAGGAAAAAGCTTTGGCTGGAAGAGAATATCCATTAGAGAGAACCAGAAATATTGGTATTATGGCCCACATCGATGCAGGTAAAACTACATTGACCGAGCGTATCCTCTATTATACTGGTGTAAACTACAAAATTGGTGATACTCATGAAGGTACTGCCACCATGGACTGGATGGAGCAGGAACAGGAAAGAGGTATCACAATTACTTCAGCTGCTACAACCTGCCACTGGACCATGCATGAAAATTGCCAGGTGAAGCCAGGCGCTCCTGAGTATCGTATCAACATCATTGATACTCCAGGACACGTTGACTTTACAGTAGAGGTTGAACGTTCCTTACGTGTACTTGATGGCGCCGTAGGCGTATTCTGTGCAAAGGGCGGTGTTGAAC
>DJBG01000111.1 GCA_002429965.1 Hungatella sp. UBA5982 | reverse complement strand
CATTACGAGGTAATTATACTTCTAATATTGGAAATTATCAATACCTTTTTTACTTTTTTTGCATTTTTTGCAAAATATAAAAAATATTTACATTTCCGGCAGAAGCTATCAATTCCTCCATCACATGGTATAGTATAATACATATTTTTGGAAAATGCTATAACATTTCTCTGTGCATTTTCTTACATAATCATTACGAAAATGATTTTTCTCAGAAAAATTGTATTTTTATAAGTACAATCCTGTTTTTCAAGGTTTATTCTCCAGTTTTTTCTTCATAAGCACTATAATATGCGGAGTTCAAGTAATAGAAAGCAGTGTTTCTTTTCGATAAATTTCTCCATTTCCGTTTCTATATATAGCAATCCGTGTTCATAATAGGTCTGAATGGTACAAGATTAAGCAATGTACCATAATCAATCTTTAAGAGCCTATAACCAAGCCTTACCGGCAATTTAATTATAATCATTCACTTCAACCTTTTATCACAATCTTCTATATACAATCCCATCACATTCCCCTATTGCAATTTACCATTTCAATGGTATAATGTTCATATATTTGTAATAATCACAAATTCTGAACACCTTACGTCAATTTACCAATTATAAACTATACGGAGGTCACACGACTATGGATCGTAACGTCATCATCTGCCGTTCCATTCTGGAAAACCCGGCAGTCACACAGAGAGATTTATCGAAAGAGCTTAACGTTTCCCTGGGAACCGTTAATAACCTAATAAAGGAATGCATAGAAAAAAAATACATTGAGATTGGAAACGGCAATGATTTATACGAACTGCTCCCAGCAGGCCAAGCCCTTCTAAACGAAAACAAAGTTGACGGCGCCGTCATCATCGCTGCCGGCTTCGGCTCCCGTTTCGTCCCCTTAACTTTCGAAACCCCCAAAGGATTGCTGGAAGTATTCGGAGAGCGCATGATCGAACGGCAGATCCGCCAGCTTCACGAAGCCGGAATCAGGGACATCACCATTGTGGTCGGCTATCTAAAGGAAAAATTTGAATACCTTATAGACAAATATCAGGTGAAGCTTCTATACAATCCCGAATATTCCCAAAAAAACACCCTGACCACCATTTATCACGCCCGTGAACTTCTCCGTGGAAGAAATATGTATGTCCTCTCTTCTGACAACTGGATGCGCCACAACATGTACCATGCCTACGAAGGCGGCGCATGGTACTCTGCGTCACACATGGAAGGGGAGACCTCCGAATGGTGCCTTGATTATAATAAGAAGGGACGCATTTTAAATGTATCCGTAGGCGGCCAGGACAAATGGGTGATGTACGGACCGGTTTTCTTCTCGAAATCATTCTCAGAGCAATTTCTGACCGTATTAGAAAATTATTATCAACTGCCCGGAACAGAGCAGTTTTACTGGGAAAATGTCTACATGGAAATGCTGTCCGGAGAGGCCGCTAAGAGGCTTCCTCATATCCCGGAAGCAAAGCAAGACATTGATCTGTTCGTCAACAGAAGACCGGCAGACGAGGTATATGAATTCGAGAACCTGGAAGAACTGCGCCGCTTTGATTTGAAATACCAGCACCATTCCGATAATGAAGCAATGGAATTAGTATCTTGCGTATTTCATGTGCCCGAGTCGGAAATCACAGAAATACGGTGCTTAAAATCAGGCATGACCAACAAATCCTTCCTTTTTAAGATTAAGGACCGCCATTATATCTGTCGCATCCCAGGAGCCGGAACAGATCTCCTGATCAACCGGCAGCAGGAAAAAACAGTTTATGATGTCCTGAGCGGACTGGATATCACGGAAAAGGTTATTTACTTTAACGGGGAAACCGGATATAAGATTGCGGAATTTTATGAAGGCACCCACAATGCCAACCCTTCCAGCCGGGAAGAAATGGAACGCTGCATGGCGGTTGTACGGAAGCTCCACAAATCCGGGCTTAAGGTAGACCATTCTTTTGACATTCGAGAACGAATCGATTTCTACGAAAAACTTTGTAGGGCCCATGGGGAAATCCCGTTTGATGATTACAACTTAGTCCGCAGGCAGATGACTGAGTTTTTAAACCGACTGGACAGCCTGGGACATAAGAAGGTCCTTTCCCATATTGATACGGTGGTCGACAACTTCTTAATGATGCCTGACGGTGGTGTACGCTTAATTGACTGGGAATATTCCGGAATGTGCGATCCCCTTATAGACATCGGCATGAGCGCGATTTACTCCTATTTAAATGAAGAAGAAACAGATGACCTCATAAGGATCTACTTAGAACGGGAGCCTTCTGAGGAGGAGCGGTTCACCATTTACGCTTATATGGCTCTAGGCGGCTTCCTTTGGAGTCTATGGGCAGTATACAAAACGTTCTTAGGGGATGAATTTGGCGAATATACCATAATCATGTATCGTTATGCAAAAAACTATTATAAAAAATGCTCTGAAATCTCCAAAATATGAGATTTTTGGAAATTGTCCGCAAATCGTAATAAAATGTTTAGGTATTCCTGTCAGTTCTATGCTATAATGAACACGAATGCAATGAGCAGTGCGAAATAAGNNTTGTGCTTGCACATAAGAAAATCTTTTCATGACTTATTTCATAGGGCGAAAGCCCGTGAGCTCACAAAACCGCAGGTTTTGTGAGCGTGCACTGCGGGTTAGTTGCCGCACTGTGAGCTACTTGCCCGCACTGTGAGCTACTTGCGCGCCCTGCGTGCTACTTGCGCGCCCTGCGTGCTACTTACACGCACTGCGGATCTATGGTATGTGAATAAAATAGCTAGAACAGGAGGAAGGACGGTATGCAATACAGAAAGAAAATGACGGCGCTGCTCATAGCAGGGCTTGTAGGAACCACTACTCTGATACCGGCAGGTACGGCCTGGGGTGCCACTGGCTGGGTTGCAGAGGGTTCCCAGTGGAAGTATTTAGACCAGGATGGTTCCGCTCATAAAGGCTGGGTAAAAACATCTGACGGAACCTTTTATTTTCTTGATCTCTCTACAGGCTATATGGCTACTGGATGGAAGCAGATCAATGGAAACTGGTACTACTTTCATTCCAACGGCGCAATGGCTACCAAGTGGATACAAAACGGCGGAAAATATTATTACCTTATGGATGACACAGGCGTCCTTGTAAAAGGCTGGTTAAAAATAGGCAATGACTATTATTACATGAAAGGCGACGGTTCCATGTCTACCGGATGGCGGGAAATGGACGGCGGCTGGTATTATTTTAAAGAAAACGGAAAATGCATCATTGGATGGGGACAGATCGGAAGTGACTGGTTTTATTTTGGCTCTGACGGCAAAATGGTCACCGGATGGAAGCAGATTGATAATTCCTACTATTATTTGAATGTGGATTCTAAATCCGTGTTAGGTCGGATGATGACCGGCTGGCTCAGTGACGGAACCAACAAGTATTATATGGACAGCAATGGAAAGATGGCACACGGATGGAAACAGATTGAAGGCTCCTGGTATTATTTTAATGATTCCGGGCATATGATGACCGGCTGGGTACAGCTTTCAGGCGTTTATTATTATCTTGATCCATCTACTGGAAAGATGGCTGCCAACACTACCCTTACCATTGACGGAAAAAGCTATACCTTTGGTTCCAACGGAGCTTACCAGGAAAATTCTTCCGGTACTCCTTCCGGTTCAACCAATGGAAACAGCCCCGGAAGCTCATCAACCGGCTCCTCCAATACACCGGGCGGGACCAATTCGACTTCATCAGACTCCAACGGACCAGGAGGCTCCTCTTCCGACGGTAATACTTTAAGCGGAGCCCCGGGAAGCTCTACAAGTGACACTCCGGGCGGTTCAACTAATCCTTCAGACAATAACGGATATCAGTTGTCACCAGGGCTTACCAATGGTCCCGGCTGATCTTATATGAATTAGTATCTGTGTGGGTATCTGCACCTCGGCGCGGATACCCTTTTATTTACGCGGATAACGGACCGGACAGATGAGATTAAGTTTGCTTGGTGCTGCCGCGATAACCGGGGAACTTGTAAAGCAAGTTTCTTCTGAATTTTGTGCGCCTGTGTTTTCATTCCGTAAGCATGAAAGCGCACAGCATTTCANNTATCACATTGAGACACAAGAAAATAGGCATGCAAATTGCCGCAGCAGCATTATGTGCCCTTATAGGAATGTCAGCGGGGTTTGGCCCGGCCATGAACTCCTGGGCAGCAGGCTACGAAAAGGTCAATGGTCATTATCAGCTTGCAAACGGTACGGTAATTGAACAGGTAATTGCCAGAGGAATCGACGTCTCCAGATGGCAGGGAAATGTAAATTGGGCGGCTGTGGCGTCAGATGATGTCAGCTTTGTCATGCTGGGCACCAGATCCAAGGGTATTGTGGATCCGTATTTCCATACCAATGTACAGGGTGCTTCAGCAGCAGGGTTAAAAGTCGGTGCTTACATATATTCTCTGGCTACAACTCCGGATATGGCCAGGGAAGAAGCGGATTTTGTCCTCAATCTGGTAAAGGATTATCCTATTTCCTTTCCCATCGCTTTTGATGCAGAAGACAGCGCCACCCTTGGCACCCTCCCTCCTGCACAGGTGAGTGAAGTAATCAACGCATTCTGCCAGCGCATTGCAGACGCAGGATATTACCCCATCGTTTATGCCAATGATTACTGGCTATCGAATAAAATAGATTTATCCAATATGCATCATGACGTGTGGGTTGCCCGTTATGAGGCAAAACATGTTTATTCCAACCCAATAATGTGGCAGGTCACCAGCACCGGTTCAATCAACGGTATCAACGGAAACGTTGACATTGACTTCCTCTATAAGGACTTAACTCCAAAACTTCCGGGAAATATGTGGAGAACCATTGGAGGAAAGACCTATTACTACCAGAATTATTCTATCCAGAAAAATGCCTGGATCAACGATGGCTCCGGATGGTTCTATATGAACGATGAGGGACTGGCTGCCACCGGATGGTATAATAAGGATGGTCTTCGTTATTATCTTGACGAAACTTCCGGACGGATGAACACCGGATGGAAGCAGCTTTCCGACAAATGGTATTTCTTTAATCAAAGCGGCTCCATGAATACCGGCTGGCTTACTGACAACGGAGCACGCTATTACCTTGGTTCTGATGGTACCATGGCTACCGGCTGGCAGGAATTAAACAGTCAGTATTACTACCTGGATGCTTCTTCCGGCCAAATGGCTACCGGATGGAAGAATTTAAACGGCAAGTGGTATTTCTTACAGGAAAGCGGCGTGATGGCTACCGGATGGCTGGATAACAATGGCACCCGGTATTACTTAAATAATGATGGTACCATGGCAACGGGCTGGTATACCGAAGGCTCCTCCAAGTATTATCTGTCAGGAAGCGGTGCAGTTTCTACAGGATGGCAGCTCATCGATAACAGCTGGTATTTCTTTAACCAGAGCGGAGCCATGACTACGGGCTGGATCAATCCTGACGGAAGCTGGTACTATATTGCAAATGACGGAAAAATGCAATCCGGATGGTTTGAGGATCGGGGAGCCAAGTATTATTTAAGCACTTCTTCCGGTAAGATGACCGTTGGCTGGAGACAGATCGATGGATATTGGTATTACTTTGGCGGAAACGGCGCCATGGCAACCGGTATGACACAGGTCAATGGCGTACAGTATTACTTAAATCCGGCTGACGGAAAGATGACTGCCTCTACTACCTTTGTGCTTGATGGAATCTCCTATACGTCCAATGCTAGCGGCGCATGCACTGTGACTCCGCAGACGGCCTCCGGTCAGACGGAAGGAGAAACAACGGCAGAAAGTCAGGCCGGGCAGACGGAAACTGCTCCTACTGATTCCACCGCCAATCAGACAAATGAAATCGGACCTGGAATACATAAATAAACATCAGAAGGGTCTGCTGCAAAACAGATTTGTAATGACAACTCATCTAAAGAAATAACTCTATAAACAGGTAAATGCGCTTTGAAATCGGTTTTTTAAGCCCGATTCAAAGCGCATTTCTTGATTCAAAGTCGTTATACAACACCTCTTATACAAAATCCCTTATGCAAGATCTCTTATAAAAGTCTCTAATAAAAATCTCTAATAAATTTATCTAATAAATATATCTAACAAATGTCTCTAATAAATGTCCCTAATAAAAATCTCTAATAAATGTCTCTCATAAAAATCTCTAACAAATGTCCCTAATAAATATCTCTAATAAATGTCCCTAATAAATGTATCTAATAAATATATCTAACAAATGTCCCTAATAAATGTCCCTAATAAATGTATCTANNAACGATCAGGAACAACACCGCAAACATAAAGCAGATCAGCACGATGGTGGTAGCATACCCGTTTGGTGTCCCTACCCTTGCCCAGCTCCATATTGTATAAATCATCATGATGATCCCCAAAACCCCTGCGCCGCAGCCAGCATAGATTCCAAGCTTCAGAGGCAGATTGGAAAAGCACATGATGGTATTTAAGGAAAAGGTCATCAGCTTTTTAATGCTGTATTTGCTTTCCCCTGCTACCCTGACTCCCGCCTCATATTCAATGGTGGTCCGGTTAAAACCGATGTTTTGCACATATCCCCGCAGGAAGCGAACCTTTTCCCTGTAATTGTCCTTTAGCACCTTACCAGCCCGTCCGGATATTGCAAAAAAATCAGAAGCATTTGGCTCAAATTTCACATCGGAAAGTACGTTGATCAAATGGTAAAAGGCAGAAGAAGCAAAATTTTTAAACCAACCTGCGGACTCATTTTTTGTGCGCACCATATTGATGACATCATAGCCATCCTCAAACTTCCTGACGATTTCCGGCAAATACTGGGGAGGATGCTGTAAATCCGCATCCATGCAGACGATCCCATCCCCGCTGCTGTAATCCAATCCGGCAATCATGGCCGCCTCATGGCCAAAGTTCCTGGAAAAGCTGATGACCTTTACCTTTTTATCAAGCCTTGACAAGTCATCAAGTATCTTCATGGTACCATCCTGGCTTCCGTCATTGACGAAAATCAGTTCATAATCCCAGATAAGTTTATTTAAAATTTTGTCCGTTTCCTGATAGAACTGATTGAGAGCCAGCTCCTCATTGTAGCATGACACCACGACCGATAATGTTTTTCCCATATTTGCCTCCTAATGAATCAATTGGATCTACTTGCCTCCTATCAATTCACAATCTCTAGGTTGAAAGATGCTTTCCTCTCATCCTTTTGCTCATCATGCTATTGTTCATTTGTTTTCTTTTTTATATAACATTGTTCAAATTCTGTCAATGCCTGGGCCGATTTTTCACTGTAATCTCCGTTCACATCCACAACGGCCAAAAGGTTTCCGTTGTCATAGCATACGGGTATCAGCTTTCCCCATTCGATCAAATCCCTGACCAGGGTGTAGGAACGGTTCTCTTCTCCCGTATAGCCCGCCTGGACATAGACATAATCTGACTTTGCATAATCCATGAACTCCACGAAATAATCCATTTTCTTCACCAGTGTCACATTTCCCCATACCCCTGTAATGTCATCGTAAGATTGGACGTTGCATGGGAATGCCAGCACATCCGGATGATCTCCTATGGCAACGAGCCGTGTTTCCGGGTCGGCGGCAAGGATATCCCATATCTCCCCGTTTCCTTTTGATACCATATCCTGTCTGGCGGCCTCCTGATGGTCATAATAGCCTTTATGATGAAATGACACAGGAGTAAAGCCAAGGCTCCAATTCCAGCTGGTCATAGCCGTAAAGAATACGGAAAACATAAGCACCCAGACTCCGGCTCCTATTCCTCCACGCCACACAGCCTTTTCCCTTGCTTCCGCCGCTGTCTTCAGGACATATACCGTTGTAAGTACATAGAAAAGCATGAAATAATTCCCGTCAACCTGGGTCAGCAGGCCTAAGCTGATAAGATTGACCACCAAAAACGGTATATAGATTACTTTTAGAAAAACAGACAGCTGACAATTCTTTCTTCTATCCACATTCTTGCCGTAAAAACAGCTTACAATCCACAATAAGAGAAGAAAAAACAGCAGAAATCCACCCCAGGCAAGGATCACATGATCCATATCCTCTCCCACAGGACAAAAGAAAAATCCATGAAGCCGGTTTGCTAAGTGCACTGCTTTTTCCTTTAGGGACATTCCGGCGCCGTAATTAGGTATGCTATTAACCATGAACGGGTATTTCAAGTGAAATCCTATCTTTGTAAGCAAGGAGGAAAACACCGAGGTAAGGGGAAGTCCTGTTAATACCAACGTTCTTGTCCAGATTCCCCCTAAGGCAAGTAGCGCGCCTGCCATAACTGCCAACCCACCGCCATTTCCTTCTTCCGCTCCGAATTTAGGAAGCAAAAGTTTTCCTAACAGATACAAAAATCCCATTCCAAAAACAGCGGTGGAAAAGATCAGCGCCGTTGGTTTTAAGGTCAGGCTGAGAAAAAAGGCCGCAGTCCCATATCCCAGATAGCGCCAGGATTTTCGCCCTGCTTTTATATAACACAGCAGGTAATCCACCATGATCTCCTGGATAAGCAGTGTGATGATATCACGTTTGGCCGTAACCGCCATGTTCATGATGCCCGGAACTCCTGACAGCAGGGCCGCCAGAAAGACTGCCTGCTCCTGTTTCATATAAAAGCGGCCGATTTTGTAACCCATAAAAAGGACTCCCAATGACAGCCATAAATTGACCGAAGTTACAAAGCTATAGGAAGGAAGCTGGGATAAGGGCAGCGTCAGGACCTCAAAGCCTTTTGAATAGGTATAGACGATCCCGATGGTACCCAGATTCTCATAAATCCCGTGTCCATTGTCCAGGATATACCGGGACCTGACTCCATACCAAAGGCTGTCATAATCCACGGCAATATTTAGCCGCCCTGCCTGAAGGCAAACCATGGTCAGGAGAAATGCCAGTAAA
Source organism: Hungatella sp. UBA5982 (assembly GCA_002429965.1). Lineage (GTDB taxonomy): Bacteria > Bacillota > Clostridia > Lachnospirales > Lachnospiraceae > Lacrimispora. Next base: position 16,429 of record DJBG01000111.1, on the reverse strand, counting down.
AAAATCTCTTTGCCGCTGAAGGTCAGCCCATTCCCTTTCTCTCCATTGCCCAGACAGGACCTTCCGAAAAGAAGCAGGATCCCGGCGCTTATAAAGACAAAAACGGTCAGATGACCGATGGAACCAATACCAACGGCCGACATAAGGCANNCCAGGAGAAAGGCCGCGCCGGTGAGAAAGTCGGAAGCCAGCCCGTCAGCCTTTGGGAGCTTCCATAAGGATACCCGGAGGAAACGTCCGAAGAACAGGATATAGGCCAGATACAGCCCGGATACCAGCACCGGAACAAAGGCTACGTGCGCCCACAAAAAGACGGCCGTAATAAGGACCGCCGCTATAAGCTTCTGCCTGTTCTTTGGGAATAAAAATCCTGACAAACAGAAGGCAGCAAACAGCTCCGCCGTCTCTGCCATCATGGTCTTATATTCCCTTTGGTTCATGATCCACTGAAAAACTTCCTGGTTTAATATCTGGTTTAAAGAATACAGTATTCCTGCTGCTGAAAGAACCATAAACAGCAGAACCCCAATCCCACGTTTCTGTGATCGATCCATAAAAACCCCCGACTGTCATTTTGTATACGAATGAATCAAGCGAATATGCCTGCATATCCAATTAATTCACAAACAAGAGTTGAAAGAAGGGTTTCTTTCAACCTTACCGTTTAAAGTCATTTCGGAATACGCTATATCCGTTTTCCTTTAAGATCGTCAGCGCACTCCGCACCTTGGCACCGCTGTCAGCCAGGGTGGGCCTGTACTCAAATCCGGCTCTCAGCTGGTCATCGGTGGCTGTTTCAAAGTTTAGGGCCAGCTCTGCCCTTATTTCATAGTTATCCCTGCGGTAAGGGGCCTTTTTTATCTCTGTGTATGTGGTATAGCAGTTTCCTGCCAGAAACAGCGCACAGGCCCCCCAGGCGGCAATCTGAAGGATAGGCTTTCCCTTCCTCTTCCACTGCTTGGATAATAAGGCAAAGGTCAGCAAGATCCCAAGGATACCGGACTGGAACTGAAGGGCATATCTGGAGCTCAAGCCGTAATTTTCCTTAAGAAATATCCACCTGGACAAAAGGATGAGCACATGGTTCAGCCCTCCCGATACGATGAGTACGACAGGAAGGACTGTCTTCTCATACAGGCGGTACCGTAAATTTACCCACAGTGCAAGCAGATACAAAAGGATAACCAGAAAACCAAGGATCAGATACGGCGCATTGGTCCGAAACATTTCCTCAGCCTGCTCTCCTCCTACGACCATGGAAGAAAAAGATTTCACGAAAAAGCGGAGGAAAAAACCAGGAGTATCTCTTAACTGGACAAGCAGAGGCACGGTCGCCGGGGCCGCATGGTCTTCCACTGCATATGCATTGCTCCACAAATACAGCAAAAGGGGGATCAGGGCGCAAAGGCCGTTTAAACCCCATCTGTTTCTTGAATCATCCTTCTTTAACAGGAACATCAGGCCACAGGCTAAAATTACCGTCACCGAATAGATTGCACAATAAGGACCTGCCACCAGCAGTGTTGTAAAAAACGGTAGGAGCAGGAGCCTTATCCTGTCATATTTCTTTTCCTGTCCGCTCCATACCCGGTCCATCACCTCATAATGGTAATAGAAGCATGCAAAGGACAGGAAATGAGCCCAGCCACTTCCATTGACCAGCATTTCCCATTTGTTAAGGCTGAAAAGCACGATCATTAAAGCACCAAACCAGCCGGGAGAAATTTTCCTGCGGCTGCAGTAGCTTCCCAGAGCCAGCCCGGAAAGCCCCAGGGCCAGAACGCCTAACACACGGTCAAACATGATGTTGTATCCAAAAAATAAGACATTAAGGATCCTACCCAGATAATTGACCGGGATCCTGGTCAGGACATCCGGCACAAAGAAGGCAGCCGGATTCCATACGTCAGGCAGATAACTGTTCACAAGGCGGACGTAATCGGTATAGATACCGTCACAGGTTGCCGTAAAAATATACCAGAGGCCAAAAATAGTCCCCAAAAGAGGAAGCAGGCCATATAGATACTTTCGCTTCATGTTTTCACCTCTGCCCTTAATTTGCCGTTATGGAAGCAACCACAGAGAGGTGCTTTTCCCCTCTTTGCTCCGATGCATCCTCATAGAAAAAGTTACTTTCAAAGGCCAGTTCCGTGACCTGAAAGGCCGGTACGTCAATTTCAGCCGTTACCGTATTGGAGGTGATGGAAATGACCTGGTTATCCGTTCCATTTACAGTTACAGTGATCTGTTCAAGACCGGTGATGACGCCGGGGTAATAGAATTTAAAACCGATCTTTCCTTCTTTTCCTGCCATGATCCGGACTTTGGCACTTTCATCCAGCCAGCCATCCTCATAACAGCCATAGACCGGCTCAAATTTTAATCTCCGGACAAAATCCGTTACATCCTGAAATGCGTTATGGGCCGGGTCTTCCCTCAGTATCAGCATGTTTGGAGTCACCAGACCGATATCGTGGATGGATTGAATAAAAGAAACCTCGGTTCCCTCTGCCAGCCGCTCTTTATCAAAGGTTTTGAAAAAGGTCCTGGCAGTAAAATCACTCATTTCATAGGAGTTGCCGATGATGTAAATTTTCTTACCGAATATCTCATCCTTATATTTCCCGAAAGTCTCTTCTGCGAGGGAGTTGTACCGCAACTGAGAGGGCCAGTAATAAAGGTTCTCGTATTTTCCACGGTAAAAGCTTTCAACCGGAAGCATAAGAACGCCATATAGCAGGAACAGACCACAGTATAAAAGAGGTTTGGCAAGCTTTGCTTTTTCCTCCCCTTTCGGTACCGCTACACCGCACATGTAAGCGGCAAACAGCCATGCCGCCGTCATGGAAACATAGATCCACCGGGTCTCAACCCGTATGGTGACGCTGGATGAGCCAATGCACAGTGCGATGAATAAAAGAAACAGGCAGATCACAGGGAGGCGTTTTTTCAGCTTCTCCCGCTCCCGAATAACGGTTATAAGAAAAATCACGGTCATAATAAGGAGAAGGAAGTCTGCAAACACGACAAGAACATGAACCCAGTAAGGCGATCTTCCCCAGCTAAGTCCATTTAAATGATCAGGGCCTGCATTGATCCCAAATAAGTAAAGCACCTGGTTAATAGCATAACGGAAGGTATCCGATAGATGGAAAGTATCCGCCACATCCGTTCCCCCTGTCCCTGCCGGAGATATGCTTCCGATGGTAAGAAACCGGATCGCCTGCACCGCAAGAAACGCTCCTGTTATACTCAGCCACGGCTTTAGACCTTTTTCCTTTTTCATGAGAAACGCGACGTAAAATAAGGGCAAAAGCACCATGTAACGTTCATGGATAAAGCAGACGGAGAAATACATTGCTGTTGCAGCCGGTACAAACCATTTTCTCTCCACCTCATCGGTCAGATAACGGTAGAGACAGTAGAAAATGCCAATGGCCGCCCACAGCGCCATGCTTTCCATCAGGCCGTATACCTGGCTGATCTGGTAATAGGACATCCGGGAGAGCAGGTATAAAATCCCGCATAAAAATCCAACCAATCCCCTGCCTGACAAACGCTTTCCAAACCGGTAAACCGTATAGGCAATGCAGCTATTTAAAAGGATATTAAAGGGAACAAACCAGCCGATGCGGTTTCCGAAAACCATCAGCTCCAGCCAGGAAGCCAGATAATAAACAAAACGGAACCGGGTACTTCCCAAAGGGAATACAAATTCGCGGAAAGACTGCTCTCCGTAACAGGACCAAAGGTATAAATCATCCATATAAAGCCCTTTTATCTCAATCCCCCTGTTTATGAAAAAAGCAAATCCCAGCAAAAGTGCGGCAGCGATGACCTCATCCTTCCACCCAGATATCCATTGTTTGTCTTTCATCTCTAGCCCCTTTCTTATTTTAATCCGCGCACCCCTGCATCGGAGCTGCGACCATAGTTATAACTCTCCCCGCCTTTATAGAAGCAGGGGAGCCCCTGACTACTTCAGTTAAAAGAACCGTTCCTCCAGCATCAGGCAGAGAACATGGTAAACCGGAAGGTGGAGTTCCTGTATTTTAAAGGTCTCTGTTTCCGGAACCACCACCGTCACATCCGCCGTCATCTTTAAATGTCCACCGTCTTTTCCTGAAAGACCGATGGTTTTCATGCCAATGGCCTTTGCTGCTGTCATAGCATACATGATATTCTTTGCATTACCGGAGGTGGATATTCCCAAAAATACATCCCCCTTCTTTCCGTATCCATAAGTCTGCTGGGCGTAGATCAATTCTCCGTCCACATCGTTTAAATACGCCGTAGAAAGACTGGGATGGCCGGTTAGGGCAATGGCCGGAAGACCTCCCTGAAGCTTTTCTCCCAATTCTTTTCCAAACTTAGGGTCCACCTCTAATAGCTTCCTGGCAAAATCTTCTGAAACGGCACGGCGTTTTACAAAGCCTTTCATCAATTCTCCTACGATATGCTCTGCATCCGCGCAACTGCCGCCGTTTCCGGCGATCAGCAGCTTCCCGCCGTTTTCATAGCAGGTAACCAGGATCTCGTAAGCTTCCCTGATTTGAGACTTTACACAGGCCAACACTGGGTAACGTTCAATCAGTTCTTCTAAATAGTTCATGGATTCCATGTTTCTCACACTCCTTCTTTTTTCAGTATCCAGTGCGCAGCTTCTTTCCTGGTTGGGGCATAAAAATCAAAAGAATTCTTTTTCTCTGACTGGGTCAGATTGCCGTATAATTCTTTTCCATATCCGGTCCCTACCAAAACCGTGCCCACTCCGTATCTTCTTCCGGCTTCCGTATCGAGAAGCTTATCCCCGATCATATAAGAATGGGACTTGTCCACCGGAAAGCTTGTCTCCGCCATTTCAAACATTCCTGTTTCCGGCTTCCGGCAATGGCATACCATCCGGTATTTTCCGATCCCGTGAACCGGATGGTGGGGGCAGTAATAAAAGCGGTCTATTTGGGCTCCTTCTTTTGAAAGGAGGCAGTTTAAATATTCATGGAGAGCTTTCACATCCTCTTCTCCATAATATCCCCTTGCCACTCCGGCCTGGTTGGTAATCACAACAAGCTTAAATCCCTGCTCTTTCAACCGTCTTAAGCCTTCCGCCACCCCTGGAAGAATCACCAGATCCTCAGGCCGGTGTAAGTATTCCACTTCCTCATTGATGGTTCCGTCCCGGTCTAAAAATACAATCCTGTCCATGGTTTTTCCCTCCTTATGCTGCCCTTTTAAATCACAGGAATTGCATCCTGGGTATTAAAACGCTTCGCTATGGATACGCGTGAGGCAACCGAACTCCGGCGCAAGAGTCTGTTTACGGACTGTTTGGGCCTACACTTGAAAATGATATTCGCCTCCTGGCATTGCCACCCGTACCTCCTGGTAATCCCAGCGTTTTTCGTCAGTGATCCACGCCTGGGCGCCACGCAGTTCAAAGTTCCAGTCCGTAAGCTGTCCTCCGGCTGCTTCCATGCGTGCGGCCACCTTATGGCGGACGTTATAAGGGCAATACACCAGAAGGAATCCGCCTCCACCGGCTCCTAAAAGTTTTCCTCCCAGAGCCCCTGCCTTTAATGCTTCCTCATAAAGCTCGTCAATATGAGGAGTGGAGATCTTACTGCTCATGCGCTTCTTGCTCTTCCAGCCGTAATCCAGAAGCTTTCCAAAGCTGTAAAGATTTCCTTTTAACAATTCATCCTTCATGGCATAGGCAAGAGCCTTTACCTCGCACATAGCATCAAAGGGATCTTTTTTTTCATAGTTCTTTACCTGATCCTTTATGATGTTGGCGGATATATGGATGTTTCCCGTATAGCAAAGAAGCAGATTATACTGCAGTTCATGTATGATTTCTTTTTTTATGCGGAGAGGGTTGACCACCACATTGTTGCGGCCATGGAACTCAATGAAGTTAAAGCCTCCAAAAGTAGCGGCATACTGGTCCTGATATCCGCCGTCGATCTTCAAATCCTCTCTCTCCACCTGATAGGCTAAATCTGCCATGGCATAGCTGTCCAGCTCCACGCCTTTCCATTTGGCCATGGCCGTTAATAAGGCCACCATAACGGTGGAGGAAGTGCCAAGGCCTGATCCCGGAGGAGCATCGCACTGTAAGTACACCTCACAGCCCTGTTTGATATCCATTGCCTTTAATGCCGCCGTTACCAGATCCAGGCGTCCGTCATATACATAATTTTCTTTTGTATTGTACTTGACTGTCATATCAAAGTCCAGGGAATGAACGATGATCTGGTCATCCTCCCTTGGTACGATGGAGCAATATGCGTACTTATTGATGGTACTGCCAATGATGGCCCCTCCCTGCTCCACACAAAATGGAACCACGTCGGTTCCTCCTCCGCCAAAGCTCACCCGCAGGGGAGCACGTCCTCTGATTACCATAAGTTCACTTCTCCTCTCTTCACATCTTCTGCAAAACGGTAATAATCTTCTGGAATTCCGATATCGATGAAATACCCGCCGCTTACAAGGCCGCCCAGCTTTTTCCCCTCTGAAAGCCACCTTGGAATCATTTCCTGCTCCAGGGACACCTTTCCTTCTGGAATCTCGTCAAGCAGATCTCGTCTGAGTAAATAAATGCCGCCGTTAATGGTTCCACTGCGCTTTTCCTCCGTCTTCTCATTAAAGGATTTAAGCCAGCCGTCTTCTAGAACAGCCTGTCCGTAGCGGGATACATCAGGCNNAATACAAGGAATCTGTCTGACTGTATTTGGGTCCCTGCATTTTTAATGGCTCCTGCGGTCCCTAACAGCTCTTCTTCATAAGCATAAGAAACCCGGATCCCCCATTTTGACCCGTCTTTAAAATATTCTTCTACCATTGATCCTTTATAGCCTACGGCAAAAATTATTGATTTTACTCCGTGGCGGATTAGCTCTAATACCACATATTCCATAAAAGGCTTGTCTCCGATCAGCGCCATTGGCTTTGGCCTGTCGCTTACCACGGAACGGAGACGTGTGCCAAGGCCGCCTGCCAGTAGTACTGCCTGCATAATTGTATCCTCCTGACATCTTTTCTAATGTTATTATATCATAAGTCCGCAGTGCAAGCTCATAAAACCTGCGGTTTCCCTGACCGGGACCGAAGCATACCGCCTAGGCCATGAATTGCCTTCCTTGCTCCTATTGCAAAAAGGACCGGAAGGACAATTCCCAAAACAAGGTACAGGATATGTAATTCCGGATAGGAGTGGGGGAATCCTCCCTGATTTTCTACCGGTTCCAATATCATCCGGGCATAAATCCGGTCACAGATCTTAAACACCAGGAAATGAAGAGCCATGATATCAAAGGAATATCTTCCAATCAGGGCCGCAGCCTTACCTGCCTTCGGAACCTTCTGCAAACATTTGGCCACATAACAGCAGAGATAAATACCTGCTGCGGAAATGATATAAAAATTGATTCCTCCGGGTATCTGATTGGCGGACAGCTCCACACTTTCCCCTGTAAACATCAGGAAATAATAGAAAAGTCCCGAACAAAGGGCTGCACCATACCATGTCACATATCTTTCAAGGGATATCTTAAAAGTCCGCACAGCATATCCGCTATAATAAACCGGAATCATCAATAAGGCTGTCTGAAGATGGTAGTTTAAGAATATCTCCCTCCGGATGAGAGCTGTGCCAAAAAGCCCTGCTCCAATACAGAGAGCCGCTGCTGCCCATGGCCGGAAAGAATCCGGAAGATAGTTCCGGCAGAACCAGAGGATGACCGAAAAGCCTGTTCCTGCCGCCAGCATGAGAGGCACGAACCACATGGCTCCTGACGGGCCTTCCGGACAGCGGAGGAACAGGGTATTTGTCATGGCAAGGATCATCTCCTTTTTGCCGTAATCAGAATCAGACAGAAAAAGCAGATACTTAGAAAGCAGGTTATGTAATAAAACGAACAGGCCCCCATAGCAGAAATAGGGCACCCACATATTCTTTAACCTACGTGCGAAAAAGTCAAAGGGGGCATCCCCGTAGCGCTCTTCTTTGTATAAGTATCCTGAAATGAAAAAGAATATGGCCAGATGGTAATAATACACCGTCCGAATGGCAACTCCCAGATTCTGGGAATGACCAAACACAATAGAGACGATTCCGATCCCCTTTAAAATATCCCAAAACAGAAGCCGGTCCCTTTTTTTCTCTTCCATGTGATCCTCTTCCTTTCTTCTAACCTTCTCCTCAGTTCCTTTCTCTCAATTCAAGTGCGGTACAGCACCTCGCCCGGTCAGGCCGGGGCGAGGATGCATTAAACTTTACCGTTAAAAATCTTCTCCGATTACATTCCAGGCTGCCTCTATGCTGTGGTATTTGCGGATATAATCCTGAGTTTCCAGACACATCTGTTTGCACCGGCCAGCATCCTGATACAGGGAAACCACCTCTCCTGCAAAGGCTGCCGGCTCATCTCTCACCACCATGACCTTGTCTGCCTCAGGGATTCCCTCTGCACCGATGGACGTGGTGACCACCGGAGCGCCGTTATATAAGGCTTCGATGACTTTCCCCTTAACACCTGCGCCATAACGCAGAGGCACCACCACAATCCGGCAGTTTAAATAAAGACTTGCCAGTTCTTCTTCTGATACAAACCCTTTTACAATGATTCCGCTGCCTGGCTGCTCCAGAGCCTTAATCTCATCGGTTACTTTGGAGCCCACGATGTAGAAATTGATAGGAAGCTGTTCCCGGATTAAAGGGAATATTTCCTGTGCAAACCACAAAACTGCATCTGCATTAGGGGGATGAGCAAATCCTCCCACAAACAAGAGCCCTTCCCTCTTTTCAAAGTCATCAGGGATGTGGTTTAAGAACTTTTCATAAACATACGCTACAATAGCTTTTACATGGATAGAAGGCTCTATCTCATGAATGGCCTCCCTTTCCACATAGGAGGGATAATAGGATACCGCAGCCTTTCTCATAAGGCGAAGCTCCACAGACTTCCAGTACTCGGATGTCTCCCTCTTCTTAGGATTTCCGGTCAGCTCATACTCTCTGCCTTCCCTTAAGAAATGCAGGTCATGCCCATAATAAATCATCTTGATGTTTGTTTTATCCTTGAGGAAATCCACATACTTGGCGGCAATATGAGGACGGTTCAAATAAGCTACCTTAATATCATTTCCATGTTCCTTTAACCAGTTCCATATCTGTGCCTGGTATTCCTTACCGTAAAGAATCTCAATTCCCATCTGCTGCAAAGCGGTGGAATATGGTTCCTCATGAAGGAAATTATCTCCCAGAAATTTCACTATATAGCCTTTTTCTATGAACATCTTCAAATACTGGAAAGTAGTTTTGGAGCCGGCATCCCGGTCATAGGTGGGAACATAATGGTCCACGACCAGGATAATGTCCTTGTCCTGGCTTCTCTCCCTGGCATGGAATACGTCGGGATTTCCGTCGTTTTCACTCTGCAGGTTAAATTCAGCCGCCCACTTTTCCCTTAACTTACGGCCATTTTCCACCTGGTAACGCTTAAGGCCTGAGCCGTTGACATCCGTTCCATTGGAAATGCCCTCAAAATGTATGACCTTGGACAGAGGCTGGTAAACCACCCGGAGGCCGGCCCTCCGCACCTCAAAGGCGAGATCCGAATCTTCGCAGTAGGCAGGGGCAAAACGGTCGTCAAATCCGCCGATCCGTTTCCATAGGTCATTGGAAAGAAGGATGGCAGCCCCGGATATATAGTCCACATCTTTTACATAGTTGTATTCCGGCTTATCCGGATCGTCAAGGCGTCCGTAATTCCAGCCGGAGCCGTCACGGAAGATGATCCCTCCTGCTTCCTGCAGGCGTCCATCGGGATAAACCAGCTTGGAGCCCACCATACCGATGGTTGGGTCTGATTCAATTAAGTTCACCAGGCTGCTTAACCAGCCTTCCGTCACCTGGGTGTCATTGTTAAGAAACATGACATATTTTCCCCTGGCAGCTTTGGCTGCCTGGTTGCAGTTGCGCAAAAATCCCTGGTTGGTTTCATTGCGGCATATAATTACGTTTTCCGTGAATTTTGAAAGCTCGGCTGTTGCATCCGTGGAAACATCATCCGCTATGATAACCTCATACACCACGTCCCCGGTATGTTCCAGAATAGACGCAAGACAGGCATAGGTATAATGGATCTGATTGTAGACCGGGATGATGATGGATACCATGGGGTGACCCTCTTTTATAAAACGGAGCTTTCCATGGACCCGGTAGGCATCTCCAATCTTCATATCACCTTCGATCAGGTTCCTCCCTTCCTCTGTTGTATAGAGGCGGAAAGATTTCAGCGGATGGAATACCGTGTCCTTAGCATATAACAGCAGTTTCCGCTTTCTGGTCCCCTTTGGGAACCTTTCGTTAAAGATTCTGCCCAGCTTTCTTCTGACGCGGAAGATCAGTGCCTCATGCCCCTGAAGCCAGGAGATCGTCTCCCTCATATTGTCACAATCCGTCCGGAGAGTCTGAATGATCATCTCCTGGTTGGTCACATGATTATCGGTCAGACGCTTCTCCTCCTGCTGTCTGGTGATGAGCACATCCTTTTCCCGAATCTCCATATCCATTTGGGAAAGACGTTCCTTTGTCTCATCGATCACCCGGGATAAGTCATACATATCCTCAGGCAAGGCATGGGTTTCCTGCATGTAATTGACCAGATAAATCTGCTGGTTCTCTCCGTGAACATATTCCTGGAAGCAGCGTTCCATCTCCGCATACGTTGGGATGCGGTCTGCCTCCACACCGAACTCTTCCATAAAAGTTTCCATGGAATCATAGGATAAAAGGCTTTTATACTGCTCGTAAAAATAATAAAGAACCCGGAACTTTATAAAAGTGACCGGGACCGGGAAGGAAAATACCCATTCATAATCCAGGAGGTAAGGACCATCCTCAGTCATCATGATGTTCTCAAAAAGGCAGTCAATGTTGGAGGTTTTAAACGCCCAGTCTTTTTTTATGCTTTCATCCGAATCAGTGAGCGTTCCGAACGCCTCTTCAAATTCAGCCGTAATGGTAAAGGGAATGATGCAGTTTTCTTTCACGCCAAGGATCAGGGAAAGTGCGTCTTCCATTTTGGATACGGGAATCCTCCCATTACTGATCTCCTTTCCCAATAGCTCGGAAAGGGTATGGCCCCTAAGGAAATCGAAACGGGCGGTCCTTTCATCCGGACTTATGGAAACCCCGGCGACCTTAAGCCCCTGGCTTTGGGTAGCAAGGCTTTTATATTTTTCCCCAAGGGATTTTATATGTGCAACACCCTCAGGCCTTAAGGCCGTCTTTTCTACAAAAGGACAGCCTTCCGCTTCCACCAGGCTGGTACGGATCTGGAACGCTTCCCTGCGGGTCTTGTTGTATTTTACAAAGTTAATTTTCTTCATAGCGGCTCCAAATGGTTAAAAATGAATTGGCAAATGTCTCAAACTGCTTTCCCTCACATACCTCGTCAAACATCTTTCCTAAATCAAACCTCAGATATTTGGGATAATCATAAGCCAGAATGGCATGTGTTAAATCTCCCTTGCCCGGTAAGTACTCATCGGAATACATGGTAACAGGCAGGCGGTAATCCGGCATGGGATAATAGAATTCTGCCTTTCCCTGCTGTCCGTCTTCTCCGCACAAAAGTTCTAGAACCTCTGCCCTCGAAAGGCGGTCCTTGTCAGGAACTGCACCGGCCTGATATTTAAGACCTAAGCGGTTGCATATGGAAAGAATCAGCTTTCCTTCCGGCTTTAAAAGGGATTTTGCCTTTTTTATATGCTTGTCATAGGGCGGCATTAAGGATCCCACCATCACCACATAATCAAAGCCTTCCTCTTCAAAGGAGTCTAATTCTCCGGTTATATACCGGATGTTATCCTGTTTTTCATTGCGAAGCCGGTTCACAGACAGATTATTATGTTCTGGTTCAAGGACGGTTACCTGTCTGACCCGCCGGCTGTACAAGCCGGTCAGGGCACCATAGTCGGACCCTATCTGAAGCAGGGAGCCCGCCTCATCAAATTCATACCACTCCAGTAAGTTCTCGCGTATATCGGATAACGCATATAAGTAATCCAGATTAGGATGTTCCTGCAGCAGCTTTTTTGTATCCCCATCATATTTTAAAAACAGCTTCTTAAGTTCAGGGCTGATATCATTCATGGACGTTTCCTCCTCACTCTCCTGCCCGGTAAAGCGTTAAGCTTACTTCCGGTTCCATATCATAAATACCTACCGTATTTTTATTGGAAATGACCGTAATGTTTGCGATGTCATACAGGCGGTGGTAAACCACATGCTCTCCGTTTTCAAATCCCGTGCAGCTCATGGAAAGAAGATACTCCCCTCCCTGAAGGGTCATTTTCTGGTTAAATTCCACCTCATATTCATCGCCTTTTCCCACGGCCTGCACATCAGAGGCCTCGTACATGGTGTTGGTGCCGGTTAAATCGGCTCCCCGTTTATCTTTGATGGTATAGGTAAAGATCGGCGTATCGATTTTGGTATGAAAACGGATCCGCTCCTTAATGGTAAAGCGTTCCCCCTTAAGGAGGAGATTAGTCACATTTCCTCTTTCGTCCAGAAGTCCAAAATCCACGATCTCCGCTTTCTTGTCGCCGTATTCGGTGCGGTTTGGGTTGATCGTCAGTTTTTCCTTCATAAGCCCTTCCTTGCGGGAGTTTTTAGACTGTGCCTGAATAGAAGCCTGTTCCCCGGAAAAATCGCTTAATATGCCGCTTCTTATCTCTTCCAGTTCTTCCCCTAGGTCGTCCATTTGATTCGCCAGGATCTTTTTATAGAGATCCACCATCTTTCCAGGCTCTCCCTCGNNCTCCCTCGGCGATAAAATTACCTTTATTTAATACTACCACACGGTCGCAATATTTGATGATTGCTCCCATGTCATGAGTGACCATTAAAATGGTGGTCCCATTCCGGCGGATATCTTCCATGCGGCGGTAGCATTTGGCCTGGAAAAATACGTCTCCGACGGATAGGGCTTCGTCAACAATAAGGATTTCAGGCTCCACGTTGATTGCCAGTGCAAATGCCAGACGGACGAACATACCGCTTGAGTAGGTCTTTACCGGCTGATAAACAAAATCCCCGATGTCCGCAAAGTCCAGGATGTCCTGAAGCTTTCCATCCATATCCTTTTTGGAGAAGCCCATCATGGTGCCATTCATGTAAATGTTTTCGATTCCAGTATAATCCATATTAAATCCGGCTCCCAGCTCCAAAAGAGCGGAAATAACCCCGTTTACCTCCAGACTGCCTGAGGTGGGGGTAAGGACACCGGTAATGATTTTCAGTATGGTGGACTTGCCCGATCCATTGGTTCCGATGATCCCCACGGTCTGTCCTTTTTCTACATCAAAAGAAATGCCGTTTAAGGCATAGAAATCCCTGTGGTAGTTTTTGTGGGTCACGCTTAAAGCCTCTTTTAAACGGTCAACAGGCTTTTCATAGAGTTTATAGATTTTTGTTACGTTGTTAACGGTTATTGCTTTTTTGTTCCATTCTATGGACATTGGATCCTCCATGTTACATTATATTATTCCACAGGTCCGTAGTGCAGCTGGCAAAACTTTCAGTTTCGCCAGCTCACGGGCATTCGCCCTATGAAATATGTCAGAGAAAGATTTTCTTATGTGCAGGCACAACGAAAATCTTTTTCTGCCATATTTCGCACTACTCATTGCTTTCGTGGAAATTACAGCACATCGGAAAAGTGCGGGCGCAGCTTTTTAAATACTTTTAGCCCTATAAGCATCAGGACAATGGTCACTGACCAGAAATATAGTCCCAGGGTCGGCCGTTCTGTCAGCCAGTTTCCGGTCAGCATGCTGTCCCGGTATCCGGCTACGATATAATAGAAAGGGTTTAGCTTAAGCAAAACCGGCAGCCAGGAGGGAATTGCCGGAAACATCTCCGGCGCCCACATAATCGGCACCATCCACATACCAAACTGCAGGAAGATCCCTATGATCTGTGCCATATCCTTGAAAAACACATGAATGGCACTGGTAAAATACGCAATGGCCAGAGACAGCATGGAGCTTGCAAAGGAATAATAAAGAATCTGTATCCAGCTTGCCTTTGGAAAATAGCCGTAGCAGAAAAATACCAGTATCATGATGATTGCAAAAATGCCATGTACCATCAGGCAGTAAATCATCTTGATGACCGGAAGGATCTCCACCCGGAACACCACCTTTTTTACCAGATAATTATATTCCTGAAGACAGCCCGTCCCCATGTTCAGCACCTCACTGAAATAAAACCAGGGCACAATGCCCGGAATCAGCCAAAGTACATAGGGATAATCCGGGACAGGAGGCACGCTTTTAAAACCCATCTGGAATACGAAAAAGTATACCAGCACCGTTGCCATTGGCTGCAGAAACATCCATGCAATCCCGAAATAAGAACCTACAAACCGTTTTTTAAAATCCGCCTTTGACAGATCCACAATGAGCTTTCTCTTGGTAATAATTTCTTTTATTAAGGAAACCAGATAATTCATGGTTTTCTCCTCTCACTAAAATTTGAAGGTATCCCGGATTCCGCTCCACTTCTGATCTTTATCAGAAATGATCAGCTCCATACCTTCCTCGATCGGCCAATCAATGCCGATTGACGGATCGTTCCACAAAATACCGCCTTCATCACCAGGATGATAGAAATCGGTACATTTATATGCAAATTCCGCCTCATCGGACATAACTAAAAATCCATGGGCAAAGCCTTCCGGAATGTAGAACTGCTTTTTATTTTCGGCAGACAGTTCCACGCCGAACCATTTTCCATAGGTTTCAGAAGCGGAGCGTAAGTCCACTGCCACGTCAAACACCTTTCCTCTTACAACACGCACCAGCTTTCCCTGAGGAAACTGCTTCTGGAAATGGAGACCCCGCAGTACGCCTTTTACGGACATGGACTGGTTGTCCTGTACAAAAACCATGTCAAGTCCGGCTTCCTTAAAATCATTCTGATTATAAGTTTCCATGAAATATCCTCTGGAATCGTGAAATACCGCAGGCTCAATGACATAAAGTCCTTCTATTCCGCATGTTGTTACCTTTATTTTTCCCATTATTTATGCTCCTTTACCTATAAAAACATTCTTTTACTTGTAGCATTCTACCACAAGTCTGACCAGATTTCTATATATAGGGGGATTTTTATTAAAATAAGCCGCTTATTGGCAGGATTATCCAGAGAAAATAAAATACGAAAAATGTCTTTTAGGAAGGCGAAAAAATGCTGTCTCTTATACGTATGTACAAGATAACAGCATTTTAAAATACTTTTTATGGATTTTTATCCGCATATCTGACAAATAATTCTTTCCGTTCATTATCTTGGATAAGCAGTGTCATTTACTGTTTGATAATAAACGACTTTCTCTTACTCACCACATCAAAAATAACCGCTGCCATAAGAACTGCACCCTTTACCACCTTCTGAAGGTTCTGGTCCACACCCATGATGCTCATGCCTAAGTTCAGCACGCCCATTAAAGTTGCGCCCACGATTACTCCCGGTACGGTTCCGGTACCGCCATATGCGGAAGCGCCTCCGATGAAGCAGGCACCGATGGCATCCATTTCATAGCTGTTTCCTGCTGTAGGATTGGCGGAATTTAACCGGGCCACAGTTACCATACCTGCAACTGCTGCCAGTAGTCCCATATTCAAATAAGCGAGGAAATACACCTTATTGGTATCAATACCTGACAGTCTTGTGGCCTTCTCATTTCCTCCCACAGCGTAAAAATACCGNNACCGTCCGGTGGTGGTCTTGGAAGAAATATAACTGTAAATCCCGATGATCACGGTCACCCAGATAAGGGCATTGGGAATACCTTTATATTTTGCCAGCTTATACATAAAGAACAGGACCACAAAACTGATGAGAGCCATTTTGATTGCCATGCCCCCAATTGGATCCACCCGGTATCCTTTTTGCAGCTTTTTTCTGCGGTTTATAAGTTCCAGGGACACAAAAACCAGACAGGCAATGATTCCAACTAAAAAGCAGGTCAGGTTAAAGCCCTGCATCCCGAATATATCTGGCACATAGGTATTAAACAGGTTCAAAAACGGATCCGGAATGGGGGACAGGGTCATGCCCTGCAAAACCACATTGGATAACCCCCGGAACATGAGCATGCCTGCCAGGGTCACGATAAAGGGAGGGATCCGTACGTAGGCGATCCAGAAGCCCTGCCATGCGCCTACCAGAATACCCATGATCAGCATCGCAAGCATGGTCAGATAAGGATTGATCCCCATGGTGATCATCATACTTCCGCCTATTGCTCCTACAAAA
Organism: Hungatella sp. UBA5982; assembly: GCA_002429965.1. Classification (GTDB taxonomy): domain Bacteria; phylum Bacillota; class Clostridia; order Lachnospirales; family Lachnospiraceae; genus Lacrimispora. The sequence goes on along the minus strand of DJBG01000111.1, from coordinate 93 downwards.
CAGACCACAGAACCTACGGATAAATCAATGTTGCCTCCTGTAAGGATGCAAAAAAGCATGCCGGTCGCCAGAATAAATACATAGGCGTTTTGG
>DJBG01000054.1 GCA_002429965.1 Hungatella sp. UBA5982 | reverse complement strand
TTAAATGCAGGAAGAGAGCGTTCTATCTGCTCATAAGATACACAATAAGCGATCCTTACATAGCCCGGGCATGCAAAGGAAGTTCCAGGCACCATAAGCACCCGGTGCTCTTTGCAGGACTGGCAGAATTCCTTATCATCCACCGGAGACTTCACAAATAAGTAAAAGGCTCCCTCTGGCTTAATGCAGTCAAACCCATATTCCTTTAAACGGTTATAGAGAAGCTCCCGATTCCTGTTATAAGCTTCCAGATTCACTTGGCTATCCACGCAGCGAACGATTACCCGCTGCATAAGTGAAGGTGCATTGACACAACCCAGCACACGGTTGGCAACTACAGCAGCAGCTATAACCTTAGAGGAATCCTCCACTTCGTCGGGGATTACCAGATATCCGATCCGTTCCCCAGGCAGGGACAAAGACTTACTGTAAGAATAGCAGACTATGGTATTATGATAAAACGGTGTGACATAGGGGACCTCCACCCCATCATAAACCAGCTCCCGGTAAGGTTCATCAGAAATCAGCACGATCTGGATGCCAAGCTCTGTTTCCTTTTTCTTAAGGATGCCTGTGATCTCGCGGAGAGTTTCTGCAGAGTAAACCACGCCCGTAGGATTATTGGGAGTATTGATGATCACCGCCTTTGTCTTTGGGGTGATCCGCCTCTCAAATTCCTTTAAGTCAGGCTGAAAGCTGGACCTATCCGGAGGTACAACCACAAGTACGCCGTCATAATTCCGGACATAGGAACCGTATTCCATAAAATACGGTGCAAACACCAGTACTTCATCGCCGGGATCCAATATGGTTTTTAATATCANNAAAATGAGTCCCAAACCGCCTGTTTAAGGACTGGGCAACCGCAGCTCTTGTCTCCTCAAATCCTGCATTGCTCATGTATCCATGGATTAAAGTGGTTTCCTCTTCTCTGATAATGTCAAGAATGGCCTGGTTTACCGCAGGCGGAGCCGGCACATTGGGATTTCCAAGGCTGAAATCATAGACATTCTCCCTGCCATACACGGCAGCCATCTTCTTTCCTTCCTCAAACATGGCACGGATGGCGGAATTGTTTTCTACAAGGGGTCTCATCTTGTCTGCTATCATAATCTTATTCCTTTCCCTGAAATGATTTTATGAGGATTATATCACAAGTGCCGGAAACGGTCTATTCCTATTTCACGCTTCCCCTGTCTGAAAGCTTCCTGGACTGTATAAGAGCTGACCTTGCCTTATCGCAGCAATCCTCAAAATCCTTATCCTGCGCTTCTACCATGGCAAAAGCGGTGTTGATCCAGAACAGATGCTTTGTCTCATTTCCCGCAATTTCCTGGGTTAAAGCTTTCGCCACCCGAATGAGCTTATGTTCCATATCACTGCTCCGGATATTTTTGCACAGTACCATTGCTTCATATACACCGTTCAGACAGATGATATCATCTTCCCTGAAAAAACGCTTCAGGCATTCCACATAGGCTGCAAATAGCGGCTTTTCTGCTTTACCCCCTACGCCGCCCTCCTCTTCCTTCCCTAAAATTTCAAACAAAGCCAGGGCCGAAGGCTGGAAGCGGCGGCGCATCACATAGGCCTCCATCATGGAAACGGCAGCATGGCGGTCAGGAAGCTTCTCTAAGGAAAGATCTCTTCCGGAAAGTTTCAGCATATCTCCCAGAATTTTCTGGGAGTCTTCCAGCTTCTGACGCTGTTCCATCTGTTCCGTGGCATCTCTTACCGCTCCATAGTACAGACGGTGCTCATCCTGCTCTCTTAAAAAGAATACACGCAAATGTACCCACATCAGTTCTCCGCTTAAACGGTACTGCCGGAAAATGCCTTCCCCTCCCCGGATCGGATTGCTGTATGCGTTTTCAAAAATACTCAAAACCCAGTCTCTGTCATCTTTATAGATTCTTTTTAACAAAAACCACCTGCGTTCTTCCATGTCCGCCGGATTGTCCCCTGTCATGTGGTAATATTCCTGGTTCACCCGAAGAACCTCGCACTGGTCCTCATACACTTCATACAGAGCGATTGCCCCAAGCATGTTATTTAACATCGCCTCACTGGTGATGTTCTCATTAAACAGATCCTCCAGTTTCAGCTGCCCCAACTGGCGGGCCTGGATCCCCCCGTAATCCACATGATCCTCCTGTAATAAGAGCAGCTCCGCCTCTTTCACCGGAAGCGGCTTATAATAATAATATCCCTGTCCGTAAATACAGCCGATATTTCTTAAAAAATCCACCTGATCTTTTGTTTCAACTCCTTCAGCAATGATCTTCATCTGCATGACTCTTGCCATTCTCACAATAGTCTCTAAGATCCCCATTCCCCGGCTCTGGCTGTTCTCATTCATATCCAGGAATTTGGTGTCGATCTTAATGACGTCGACATTGACATCTTTGAGCATGTTAAGAGAGGAGTATCCGCTTCCAAAGTCATCCATAAACACCGGAAAGCCCGCCCTGCGCAGATCCTCCAGAACCCTCTGCATCTTATCATCATCCTCTGCATAGGCGCTTTCCGTAATCTCAATTTCCAAATATCTAGGATCAATCTCGTACTTGCTTACCAATTCTTTAAATTTTTCCACAACATCAATGGCATAGATATCCATACGGGACATATTGATGGAAATGGGGATCAGTCTTTTTCCGGCCTTGGACCAGCTGTTTAACTGCCTGCATACCATTTCCCAGATATAAATATCCAGATAAGTGATAAACCCGTTCTGCTCTAAAAGCGGTATGAACTCTACGGGAGAGATCAGCCCCCGGAGCGGATGCCTCCATCTGACCAGGGATTCCAGTCCAATGATCTTACCTGTTAACATGTTGCACTGGGGCTGGACGTAAAAAATAAACTCCCTCTTTTCCAGAGCGCTCTGAATTTCTGAGAGAAGGATCTGGTCCTTTTCCATCTTCTGCTTCATACCGGGATCATACCAGCCTATTCTCTTGGCATAATTTCCCTTTACGGAGTTTAATGCAATTGCCGCCCTGTCATACATCATGCTGACCGAATGGCTCCGGTCCTCTATCCGGTAGACGCCAAAAGCCGGAAGAAATCCTGCATTTCCTCCATACTGTCTGGCGTAATGATTAATCTCGCCTTCCAGGTTTTTCAATATGGAAATGTCTTCCGGAAGGATGATGACAAAATCGTCTCCTCCCATATACCCTGCCAGGGAACCATACAAAAGCTCCACGGACTTTAAATATTTTCCTATCTTTATCAGGAAGCGGTCCCCTTCCTCCTCCCCATACCATTCATTGAAAAGCTTAAAATGCTCAATGTCAATGGCCACCATAAAAAATCTTGTGTCGGGTTGTTTTTTCAGCAGCTCTTCCGCCTTCTCAAAAAAAGGACCGTAACGGAAAAGCCCTGTCATGGAATCCGTTTCTTCCCGCTTCTCCTTAAGCTTTTTCTTCTCTTCCTCTTCCTGCTTCTTCCTGTTGTCAATATCCTGGACATAGCACATGATGATGGGGTCCGCACAATCCCCGCACCTGAACAAGACGACAATCACGCTGACCCAGCAATATTTCCCGCCCGCCAGCAGCCTGCGGAACTCTCCCTTAATGATCCTGCCGCTGGCATGAAGGCGGTCCAGCAGGGTGTTCCCAGCCCAGAATTCCAAAAATCCTTCCCTGTCTTCCGGGTGGATCATGAGATCCGCCACCTCCAGGAACATGGAATCCAGTTGTCCCTCCATCNNCCGGACAGTCCTTACAGGGCTCCAGTCCTTTACAAACCCCCTGATAACAGTACATCCCTTCTCTTAAATCCGGATAATATGATTTAGCCGCTTCATTGAGATAAATGATCCTGTAACCCTGGTCAACTATGTAAACACCGGCTTCTCCGTTTTCAGCCGACATAAGATTCATAAGCCCCCGCCTCTCCTGCATTACATTATTTACGCACCTTATAAATTATTGTAATATTATAGTATGAAAAGTCTGTTTCCGTCAACAGGTTCAGACTCACATCATAAAAACAGGAACATGCAAAAGGCACTTCAACCCTCCGTTTATCTCAGATAAGGCGGTTTTTTCCTGCTCTGAATGAACGGCTGATTGTCGTGCCCGTTTTGCCAATCTGTTACATTTTATTACCGGAGTGCGCGCAACTGCTCCGTCATCTCATGAGAAAGGGTGAATCTTCCTACGTAACCGACTTCCCCTGTCATCAGTACGCTGCCATCCTTTTCAATCTCCACCTCAAGCACGCCTCCCGGCATATGCACATACATCTTGGAATCTGTAAGTCCCATACGGTACGCCGCACCAGCGGCCGCGCATCCGCTGGTTCCGGAGGCCAGGGTATATCCGGCTCCCCGTTCGTAAATCTCAATTTCAATATTTGTCCTGTCCACAACCTTCAAAAGCTCCGTATTTGTCTTTTCAGGGAAATAATCGGCTGTCTCCGAATGCTTTCCAATTCGGCATGCCAGTTCCTTTGATATGTCGTTCAGCCAGATGACGCAGTGAGGATTGCCTATGGTAACGCAGGTGACCCGGTAAGGGATGCTTCCAAACATCATGGTTTCATTCAGTACCTCTCTCCTTGGCCCTGTTACAGGAATTTCATCGCTGTAAAAGCTTAGTTTTCCCATGGAAACCTTTATTTTGGTTCCAGTCTCGTTTAAGTACTGGATCGTCTGCTGCCCGCTTAATGTATTGACGATAAAACGGTTTTTCTGCACATATCCGGCATCCTTTAAGTATTTCCCAAAAATCCGTACACCGTTGCCGCTTAACTCCGCTTCGCTTCCATCAGGATTTAAAATCTTTAACTCCAGTTTATCCTGCCCAAGGATAGGCCCTACCAAAAGCCCGTCAGATCCCACTCCAAAATTCCGGTTGCAGATCANNAAAAATCAGATAATCATTACCCAGTCCATGATACTTTTCCAACGTGATATTCATGATAAAACTCCTTTCCCGTGCTTTGCAATATCCTCACATAATTCATAATATGAAATTCCGGCTGCCATAGCTTCCTGGGGAAGAAGGCTGAAAGGCGTCATTCCCGGCAGTGTATTGGCCTCCAGACAGGAAAGGCTGCCATCTTCCTCCATGATGAAATCCACCCTGGAATAATATCCGAGTCCCAAAGTGCGATGGACCTTCAAAGCCATCAGGCCCATGGCCTCCTCCTCGTTCTTTGTCAGCTTTGCCGGACAGATCTCCTCCGTCATACCTGCCTGGTACTTATTTTCATAATCATAAAACCCTGCCTTAGGTATGATCTCGATTGCCGGAAGGGCCTTTTCTCCTANNAATTTTCACTTCTGCCAGAACCCGGTCTTCATAGGCAAAAGCAGAACTAAGGGCATTCTCCCATTGTTCTTCCTTATCCACCATGGTAACACCTACGCTGGATCCGCAGCCGCATGGCTTTACCACACAAGGAAAAGAAAACGGTTCCAAAGGCTCCCCTCTGGTATAAAGGCGCCAATCCGGGGTTGGTATGCCAGAGGCCTTCATCAGGAGCTTTGCCAAAGGCTTATCCATGGCCTTTAAGCACCCTTCATAACCAGTTCCGGTATAAGAAATACCATAGGCATCAAAAACAGCCTGTATCTGCCCGTTTTCTCCAGCACCTCCGTGTAGTGCCAGAAATACTACGTCAGCCTGCCTGCAGATTTCAATGACCCGGTTTCCTATATATCCTTCTCCCTTTTTCCCTTCGGTCAATCGGTCAAGTTCCGGAACTTTTCTTCCGATTTCCCAGGAAAGGTCTGTACCATCTTTAAGGCTTATAAAACAGACCGCTTCCCCCTCATCAACTCCAAGGTATGAATCCAGCAGGTAAACCTCATGACCATTCTTCATCAAGGCATTTGTGATCATGGCTCCTGAGGATAATGAGACTTCTCTTTCCGGGCTGAAGCCGCCCGCTAATACAACTATTTTCATTCTTATCTTCCTTCTATACATGCACATTTAATTTATATATTAAATTATATACAGCACTATTTATCATTTCCATCAATATAATGCTTTTTTTATTGCAAATTATGTTGTATTATAAAAAGCAGCGAACAGAAGGGATTAGATTAACATGGACAACTACGAAAAGCGGGGATATTTAAACAGTGATTTCCGGCTGTTTCATCTGACCGATACAAAAAAACAGGATTTTGAATACCATTATCATGATTTCGATAAAATCATCATATTCATCCGGGGATCCGTGACCTACCGGATCGAAGGCTGTGCTTATAAACTGAACCCCTATGACATCATACTGGTCCGGCATAACGATATACACAAGCCCGACATCGACCCATCGGTACCTTATGAAAGAATCATTGTCTATCTTTCCACCGGCTTCTTACTGGCTTACCGGTCGGACAGCTATGATTTGAGCTCCTGCTTCCAGAAATCAAAA
>DJBG01000203.1 GCA_002429965.1 Hungatella sp. UBA5982 | reverse complement strand
GGTGCATTCCGCTGCGCCTCAGTCAGATAGTGAGGCGGTGTGCTGACAGTAATCCCTGGAATATACTCCCCGTCTGCATTTCTTACCCAGACCCGGTGAGCCGGAATATTGCTGTTTACCCAGCCTCCTAAAGGTATCATCTGCAGAGTTCCGTCCGGGCGAATGGCCTGAACCATGAAACCCACCTCATCGCTATGGGCATCCAACTGGACGATCAGCCGTCCGCCCTTATTCTCCTTCCGGTATATATATAGATTACGCANNCTCAAATCCGGATACCCCATTGGCATCCGATATCGCTCCAATCATCTGCAACGTCTGGTTCTTATCCATTCCACACTCTCCTTTGTCAAATACACTATAGTTTTACTGTCTTCAGTTCCTCGATCAGATCCACTATATAATCTGCAGTCGTCTGAATCATCTCTACACCCCATTCTACAGTTGCCGTATTCGGATGATCTGGTCCAATCCAGCCATTGTCCGTCACTTCCTGTGTAGAACGCAGAATTTCAAACTCTACTCCTTTGAAGCGAATGGAACGGAAACCGGTAGCCACCAGATTCTCATTGATATTTTCCAGTTCCAGAGGACCGCCGATTTCTGAAACATCAACCAGAGCCGGATCCACAGCCATAACGCCTGCCGTTTCCTCTCCGCCGCCATGACCCCCCTTCCAGGCCGGGTTCATATCCCATGCCATCAGCCACCAGTTCAACATGACTACCATGGCTCCTTTTTTTCGAAAGTCCAGTCCAACCCGTTCAATCACCTTAATATTCCCGCCGTGACCGTTAAGTACAAGAATCTTCCTGGCTCCATGACGGTAGAGGTTGTCAATCACCTGATATAAAAATTGATACAGTACCTCTATGTCAATATTCACGGTACCCGGATAATCCGCCAGCGNNCCAGCGACTGGCAGGCTCCATAAGGAATGGTGGGCGCAATCAGAATATCATCTTTCGCTTCGATCAGTTCCAAAATCCGGTCCGGTATCATGGTGTCCGTTCCTAAAGGCAGATGTCTGCCATGGCATTCGATGCTTCCTATGGATACCAGCACCATATCATTTTCTTTAAAATACCGCTCTGCTTTGGGCCAGGTCAAATTTGCTAATCTCATTTTATCGTCTCCTGAATTTCTACATATTTGATTCACTCTATCAAAGTTGAAAGATGATTTCTTTCAACCTTACCAACATCAGAAAGCAGGCAGGGCACCACATGATATGCAGCACCCACCTGTCTTTTTTATCAGTGTGTTTCCACAATATTATTTTGCTACTTTTACCTGATCCAACTTATGGTATCCGATGGGATCAATCACAAAATTCTCTACTTTTGCACTGGCACCTGCCGTGATGGAACTGTAGTAAATTGGTGCATTGTTGCCGATTTCTTTTAACTTAACCGCCAGATCTTCATATGCCTTCCGGCGAACCTGTTCATCTGCACTGCTTCTTCCGGTCTCAATCAGCTTGTCAACTTCCGGATCATTGATAAAGGAGCGGTTTCCTGCTGCCCCCTGCTGACTGGAATGCTCCAGAGAATAATAAGTATAATCCGCATCGGTGGTTGATGTTACCCATCCAAAGTAGCCCATGTCATGCTCTCCGGCTGAGGTGCGGGAGATAAAGCTTCCAAATTCCATCACCTCCACATTGCAGGTGATGCCGACATCCTGAAGCATAGCCTGGATCGCCTGACAGATCTCAACCCGTGCCTGATTATCATTTACCCAGATGCTGGTGGTAAATCCATCCGGATAACCGGCTTCTGCCAGTAATTCCTTTGCTTTCTCCGGATTATACTCATATGCACCCGGACTATAGTAGCCAAATACCAATGGTGCGATGATCGCATCCGCAGGCTGGCCGGCGCCGCAGGCAATCGTATCAATCAGTGTCTGGCGGTCTATGGCATAGTTAAGTGCCTCTCTGACTTTTGCACTGTCAAATGGTACCTTAGTCATATTCATAGAGATATAGTAACAAGACAGTGATGGCGCCTCAAACAGCGTCAGCTTAGGATTATCATCAATCTTGGCCATATCATTAGGCAGGATATCATAGGCCAGATCGACTTCACCCGTTTCCAGTGCGATCGTTCTCTGAGATGCCTCAGGAATAACGCGCATTACCAGATTCCTGGTTGCTGCCGGAGTTCCCCAATATTCGTCAAATGCTTCCAGCCGGGCAGAATCTCCCTGCTTCCAATCAGCAAATTTGTAAGGACCGGAACCAATCGGATGAAGCTTAAATCCCTCTTCGTCCTGCTCCACTGCTTTCTTAGGGACAATTGCCGCAAAGGGAACAGACAAATTACGAAGTGCCGGTGCATATGGGGCATCCAGGGTAATTTCCACCGTATACTCATCCACTGCATTGACCGTATCGATAAAGTCTACGATATAAGATACTGCTGCAGATTTAATTGCCCGGTCCAGAGAAAATTTAACATCCTCCGCTGTCATTTGAGAACCATCATGGAATTTTACATCCTGGCGAAGTTTAAATACATAACTGGTATCAGAAGTCTGCTCCCAGCTTTCTGCCAACGAGGGCTCCAATACACCGGTCTCAGGATTTACCACTGTCAATGTATCAAAGATATGCTTAGTTACCTGAACAGCCGTAGTTTCTTTTCCCTGATGAGGATCCAGAGATGTGATATCTGCTCCCTGAGCCCAGGTTAATGTGTCTTTGTACTCTCCTGAGCCTGTATCTGTCCCCCCTGCAGATTTTTCGCCGGACGCCTGGGTATTGTCTGGTACCGTCTTGTTTGCGCTGGAACTGCCGCACCCTGCGGCAGATACAGACACTGCAGTTACAAGTATCAAAGCTGCAACTTTTTTCCATGTCTTTTTCATACGATAACTCCTCTCTTTTATTATAAACACTGGACTATTCCAGGATTTATCCCGCTATGTATTCTGAACCATCTGACAGCTGACAAAATGCCCCGGCTCCATCTCTTTTAATACCATTTCCTGGCTGGTACATACCTGGCTGACGTACGGACAGCGTTTGGCAAACCGGCAGCCCGGTTCGGGATTGATCGGCGATGTCAACTCCCCTTTCATTGCAATACGTTCCATCTCAAAATCCGGATCCGGCACAGGAATTGCCGATAAAAGCGCCTGGGTATAAGGATGCATGGGCTTTTCAAACAGCTTCTTAGCCGGTGCCATCTCGACCATCTGCCCCAGATACATAACCAGAATATCCGTGGCAAAATGCTTCACAACCGATAAATCATGAGTAATGAACAGATAGGTCAGATGCAGTTCATCCTGAAGATCCTGCATCAGATTCAAAATCTGCGCCTGGATGGATACATCCAGCGCCGATACAGGCTCATCACAGACAATAAATTTCGGATTTACCGCCAGGGCTCTGGCAATACCGATTCTCTGCCTTCGTCCGCCATCCAGTTCATGAGGGTACACATTCACCAGACGTTTTGCAAGACCGACCAGATCCATAATTTTATCTACCTGGGCATGAATCGCCGGATCCCTGGCTTTATATAGCCCCTGAACCAACAACGGTTCCATAATCGCTTCGCTTACGGTCATCCGCGGATTTAAGGAAGCAAACGGATCTTGAAAGATCATCTGCATGTCCTTTCTTAATTCCTTTAACCGTTTTCGGTCATAACCGGTAATATCCTTCCCCTGAAAATACACGCTTCCTGCGGTTGGTTCGTGCAGGCGTAAAATCGTACGCCCCATCGTAGATTTTCCGCATCCGGATTCCCCTACCACTCCTAAGGTTTCACCTTCCCGGACAGAAAAGTTTACATCATCCACTGCATGCAGCACCCCGGCAGGCGTTTGAAAATATTTTCTAAGTCCCTCTACCTTCAGCATCTCTTTGTTTCCCTGCATATTATTTACCTCCCTGCCCACTTCTGTAACGGAAACACCGAACCTGATGAGTTCCCTCAAGGGCAGTCATCAAAGGGATACTCGATTCACATTCTTTGGAACCATACTTACAGCGTTCATAAAATTTACATCCGTCCGGCATTCTGGTCGGGTCCGGCATCATCCCTTCAATGGCCTGCAGCCGCTTTACATCCGCTGTCAGACTTGGGATCGATCCGAATAATCCTTCTGTGTATGGGTGACTGGTATTTTTATAAACTTCCCTGAGACTTCCATATTCTACAATCTCTCCGGCATACACAATCGCTACATAATCACAGTTTTGTGCCACCACCCCCAGATCATGTGTAATCAGCATCATCGACGTATCATTCTCTGCTTTTAATTTGTAAATCATATCCAGCACCTGTGCCTGGATCGTTACATCCAGTGCCGTCGTCGGCTCGTCGGCAATCAGAAGCCGCGGATTGCATGCCAGCGCAATTGCAATGACCACACGCTGCTTCATACCGCCGGAAAACTGATGGGGATACTCCCAATACCGTCCTGCAGGAATGCCTACACGCTCCAGCATATCTTCTGCCTGCTTCTGTGCTTCTTTGGGAGTTAAATTATTATGCTGTGCTATTACTTCCATAATCTGTTCCCCGACTGTCAGTACCGGATTCAAGGAGGTCATAGGATCCTGAAAAATCATAGATATATGCTGTCCCCGGATATCCTGCATCTCTTTCAGGGAAAGAGACAAAAGATTCTTTCCACCATATAGTACTTCTCCGCTTACAATCTTTCCGGGCGGTGTCGGGATCAGACGCATAATTCCTTTTGCAAGGGTCGTTTTTCCGGCACCGGTTTCGCCCACAATTCCCAGAGTTTCTCCCACTCCAATCCTGATATCAACATCATTTAATGCCTGTACGACTCCGTCTTCCGTCTCATACCGGATCGACAAGTTCTTTACTTCCAGTAATGTACCGCCTGCCATAAGTTGTCCCGCCTTTCTCCTGTTAAGGATTTAATTTTTCAGTCTCGGATCCAGGGCATCACGTAGACCATCTCCCACCACATTCAGGGCCAGAATCGTCAGCATGATCCCTAATCCCGGAATCACTGTCACATGCCAGGAATCACGGATATAACTTCTGGCGTTGGAGAGCATGGCTCCCCATTCCGGCGTTGGCGGCTGTATTCCCAGACCCAGGAAGGACAAACCGGCAATCGACAGAATCGCTCCGGCGATGCTTAATGTTATCTGAACTATAATCGGAGCCATGCAATTGGGCAGTACATACTTAAATATAATCCTTAAATCACTGCAGCCAATCGCTTTTGCAGCTTCTATGTACTCCTGATCTTTCACGGTCAGAACCGGTGCCCGGACCGTTCTCGCAAAGGTTGGAATATAGGCAATGGAAATAGCAAGCAGCACATTAACCAGGCTGGTTCCCAGAGCTGCAACAATAGCTATGGCCAGCAGCATGGAAGGAATGGCCAGCAAAATATCCATGAAGCGCATAATAAAGTTATCCACATTTTTTCCATAATAACCTGCAGATGCCCCCAACATCCCGCCAAAGATGCAGGAAACAGAAACCGCCACGGTTCCCATAAACAGGGAATAACGGGTTGCCCACAGCATCCGTAGCAGCATGTCTCTGCCAAACTCATCCAGACCAAATGGATGGTTCAAACTGGGTGGTAAAAGTCTGCCTGTCAGATTCTGCTTTACCACATATGACAAGTAAAATGATTTATCGGTAACCAGGTCAATTACCGAAGTAGCGACTGCTATAATAACCAGTAAAAAAATAAAACACAATCCCGCCATTGCCAGACGGTTCTTTTTAAAACGTCTCCATGCCTCAGCCCAGAGAGATCTTTGCTTATTTCCTTCCATTGGCCGCACCTACTTTCTCTTATACTGGGATTTAATACGCGGATCTACAAATGCATAAACGATATCCACTGCCAGGTTTACAACCGTAAACATAACTGCCAGAAAGATCACAGATCCTAAAACCAGAGGAATATCCTTTGATTTAATCGCCTCTACCATAAGCCGTCCCAGACCAGGCCAGGAAAATACGGTCTCTGTCAGCATCGCTCCGCCAAGAAGAGTACCAAACTGAAGTCCTACCGCCGTAATGATCGGAATCATGGCGTTCTTCAGCATGTGACGATAGGTGATAATCTTTTCCGATACACCTTTGGCACGGGCCGTATCGATATAATCCTGCCGGATTACCTCAAGCATCGAAGAGCGGGTCATGCGGGTAATGGTTGCCGCCGCACTGGTTCCCAGTGTAACCGCCGGCAGAACAAGACTTTTAAGAAGTGGAGCAAGACCCTGGCCCATACCTTGGGAAGGAAGCCAGCCAAGATTTAAGGCAAACACAATAACCAGCAGAAGTCCCATCCAGAAGCTGGGCATGGATACCCCGATCAAGGCAGTTACCATGGAAATGTTATCCAATGCAGAATATTGGTTCTTGGCCGATATAATTCCTACCGGGATCCCAATTGCCAGCGCCACCAGAATCGCCGCAACTGCCAGCATCGCTGTATTTGGAAACCGGCTGATTACCTGATCCCAGACACTTAAACTGTTTTTGTAAGATGTTCCCAAATCACCGTGAAGCATCTTCACAAGATAACGCCCATAGCGGATCAGAAGAGGATCATTTAATCCCAGTTCCTCACGCTTCATAGCCAAGGCTTCCGCCGAAGCCTGATCTCCCAGAATAATCGCCGCAGGATCGCCAGGCGACAGATTCAGGATGAAAAACACGATAAATGTGACTCCGATANNTAATGACCGGGATTAACATCAGAAGCCGTTTGATAATGTACTTATACATACTCCTTCTCCTCTTAATTATATAGTCATAGCTTTTCTTCACGCTTTCTAAATAGAAGCTATGCAGTTTAAGATGCTGCAGGTTTGTGTATTTCCTTGCCTTTGATAGGTTATTGGTGATCTCCATGCTGTCTTTCATTGAGTAATTTAACGGTCAACGCCTATATGTAGGTATTAAAAAGAGCCTGCCTGAGCAGACTCCGCACGTGACCCATTTGTCATCGCACATTGAAATTAACAGCTTACACTATTGATTTCCATTCATCAACAAAATCAAATTGATTTCGCTTCTTCTATTTTGTTAGGAAAATTATAAAACAATCTTAAACTATTGTCAACAATATTATTTATTGTATAACAATATTTTTTATTCGCTTACATTTTTTATTGTGTGCAATATCTGTATCTGGTATAATAAACCTGTGAGAACTAATTTTAAAGAAAGCAATCAGGTAATATGCCAAGGTTATAAAGTATTACCGCAACAAAAATACTAGTGCTCATTTAGAAAGCACGAATAAAATGCTATTTGACTTTAAGAGGAAAATTACATGAAAAATATTGGCGGTTATTTCAGTTTTGAACAGCTGGCAGAAACAGAGAACCACTTTTTTGAAGAATTATGTCCAGATTCAGGGGATCTTGCTTTCTTGATGTCTGGCCGGTGCGCCATCTATTATACTTTGGAAGACATGATGCTAACTGACCATAAGCGAATTGCTTATGTTCCTATCTATACCTGCGAGACCGTTCTGGCTCCTTTTGAAAAAGCCGGTTACCAGATGCTTTTTTATGATGTTGACCGGACCATGACACCGGTATTTGATAAGTCAGTACTTAATCAGATCAGTGTTCTTTCCCTTTGTGGTTACTATGGTTTCTGCACCTACGACAGAGAATTTGTTCGTTTATGCAGGGAAAGCGGTGTCCGCATAATACAGGATACTACCCATTCTATCCTTTCATGGAACGGCGTCGATCCCTGCTGTGATTATATTGTCGGGAGTCTACGCAAATGGATCGGTATTCCCTCAGGTGGTTTTGCAATTAAAACCCATGGTCACTTTGCAAAAAGGCTGCTGGAACCATCATTCACTCACCTGGCTATNNGACCCAAAAGCACCCCTAAAACTGGCTGCAGCAACCTCGGTATTCTGGGATGCAGAAATAATGCTCCGACAGATTTTCGATTCCTATGAAAGTGATCCGGAATCGATCAATATCATGAAACATATCGATGTCGATACCATCCGACGGAAACGCCAGGAAAATTATCGTTATCTTCTGGAACACCTGATACCCTCGCCGGAATTTAACATAGTCTTTCCAGTCCTTGCAGAAGAAACTGTCCCCAGTCACTTTCCTTTCTTTGCAAAAATCCGGAAACAAATCCAGGACTATCTGACGGCTTATGGTGTAAGCAGCACAGTATATTGGCCCATTCCTTCCGCTGTTCGGTTATCCGGCCATCCTGATGCGGCATATATCTATGACCATGTGTTTTCGCTGCCCTGCGATCAAAGATACGGGCTGAAGGAAATGCAGTACATATGTCATCTTCTGAATCAATATCCCAAATCAGTAATTCCATAGAATCAAAAAAATCAGAGATCTCTGACCACGGTCAAAAGATCTCTGATTTTTTATCAGCCAATGTTTCTATGAAAAAAATAACTCTTTATTCTCCATCTTCATACCAATACGATAAATTCGCTCTCCTGTGGCCTGGTAATGATTATCCAGCGCTTGTTTGGATTTTTCTAAATCTCCCATCTTTATCACTTCTAAAAGCTCTTTGTGAATCTCATAGGTGGATGTTGGACCATTAACAACGTATTTTTCTTTCAAAAGCTCATTCATGACACTATTATTTCTGCTGTTTCTTGCGGTCAGAAACATGGCACCATTCATGGGGCTCATACTCTCCCACAATTTTATCAGCCGCTCCATCTGGCCTGACTTAAGAATCTGCTTATGAAACAGTTCGTCACAACTAACCAGACGGGGCATCTCCCCCAGTTCATCCTCACAGATCATCCCTTCCAGCGCCTCTTCCATTAGAAATATACAATCTTTTAGAAGATGTCCGTCACATAATTCCAGCGCGATCTTTTCCAAACTGCCCCTAAGAAAAAATATCTCATATGCTTCCTTAGGAGAGAGAAGAGTCACGGTACAACCTTTATTGGCTTCATACTCGACAAAACCTTCATGCATCAAAATTTTTAATGCTTCCCTCACAGGTCCCCTGCTCATCCCCAACTTCTCTGCAAGCTCCTGTTCTACAATTTTTTCCTTGTGCTTGAATCTTCCCTGAAGAATCTCCTGGCGAACATAATCGGCTGCGAACTGAGAAAGATTTCCTTTCTTATCTATTGCCATGTTACATATTTTCCTTTCCTTAAAAATTTCTTATCCTGTGCGAACCATCCACCGCTTAACACTGCATTTAGGATTAATTAAATCCACTTCGCTCCCAGTGAATCTGCACAGATGATACTAATCGCCCTTATGTTTTACAGCTGCATTTTCTTATAACTTTTTAAATTATTATATCACAATTCATATTTACAATCATCTACTTTTTTCAGCCGGAAAACTACTATATTTCTCCTAAAGAGAAACTCACCCACGTCCAACAGGCGAAAGCAAAAAAAAGCCACCGGAAAGCATACGCTCTCCAGTGACTTTTTTCACCGGTTATTTNNTATTTATCATACAGGAATTCTTCCGGAAGGCTTACCTTAAAATCAACCGCCAGATCACGGAAATTCTGTGACGTGATGGTCTGAAGCTTATCCGGGCGGATGGAAAGAACCTTAACAAGGATTTCCGCAGACTTTTCCACCGTATGCATAAGGCCAAAGGTCAGGTCAAAGTCTTCTCCGGAAGCAAATAAGCCGTGATGAGCCCAGACAGCCACATCGTACTTCTTCATCAGCTCACTGGTTGCCACTGCGATATCACGTCCGCCCGGCACCATCCAGCCGACCACACCAACGCCGTCGGGGAAAACCACAGGACATTCCGTGGCCATCTCCCATAATTCCCTGGTGAAGACTTTATCCTCTAAGGGAAGAACAAAGGTAAGGGCAATCACATTGGCAGGATGGGCATGGTAAATCACCCTGTGCGTTCCGGCTGCAGCCTCCTTTTTTACTTCATGGTTCATGAGATGGGAGGGAAGCTCACTGGTAGGACGCCCGCCGTTTACTAATCCCCAGCGGATTCTGTAATTCTCACCGCTCTCATCCACCTCGATGATGCAGGTATTTGCTTCTGGATCCAGGATCACGTTACGGAAAAACTTTCCGCTTCCGGTCACCATGAAGTATTCTCCTGCCAGCCCTTTTACACAGGTTCCGATGGGCTGCCAGGGATTCTTATCCGTAAAGCTTTCTCTCACCGATTCTACCTCTGACTCCTTGATGCGGTAGCTTAAATTCCCGCCGTTTCTCTCATGCCAGTTCTGGCGGAAGCCGTCGTCACACAAGCGGATAAAGCCTTTTACAAATTCAGTATCTAAAATCTTCATATTTTTTCTCCTTATTTCCGGTTAAGCAGTACTTCTTTTTCATAGCTGCGTATTTCTTCAAACCAGTCTTCCTTTGCCGGAACTCCGTTTATCTCACAGAAGTAGTTCCATACATCGCCTATGGGATAAAGCTTAAGTTCCTCCTGAAGCATCATCTGTTCTGTGAAATTGCGTTCCTCCTGTAATTTTGCAAGCATTTCATTCGGAAGAAGAAGGGCATTTAACAAAGCTTTCTGCATATTTCGCATTCCCACAGTCCAGGCGCTTAAACGGTTGATGCCTGCATCAAAGAAATCAAGGGCCAAAAGAACGCGGCCGGCTCCGCCCCGAATAATTTCCTTTGCGATCTCTTTTGTCTCGTCATCAAACAATACCACATGGTCACTGTCCCACCGCACCGGCCTTGTCACATGAAGGGCCACCTTGTCAAAGAACAGGAGCATGGAAGAGATCTTATCAGACACCACCTCCGTGGGATGATAATGGCCGCTGTCCAGCAGGCAGAGAATATCATTCTTGGAAGCGTAATTCATATAAAATTCATGGGAACCAACCGTACAGCTTTCCATACCGATCCCAAATACCTTGGATTCTACGGCTACATATACCTTGCTCTTATCGTAATCCATGGAAAGGATCTGATCAAGAGAATCCTTTAACCGCGCTCTTGGGGAGGTACGGTCCGCCGGAATATCCTTAAACCCGTCAGGAATCCATATGTTCATGGTACATGGAGTCCCCTGCTGTCCGGCAAAATATTCGGAGATGCGGATACAGGCCTGTACGTGTCTGATCCAAAAGCTGCGGATCTCCTCGTTTTCACTGGATAAGGTGGCATTCTCCGCCTTAGGATGGGAAAACAGGGTGGGATTAAAGTCAATGCCGATTCTTCTTTCCCTTGCAAATTCCACCCATTTCGCAAAATGCCTGGGTTCCAGCTGGTCACGGTCCGCCCATTCTCCCTCATCAAATATGGCGTAGCTTGCATGAAGATTGATCCTGTGCTTACCCGGAATTAAGCTCAGTGCCTTATCCATGTCACGCATCAGCTCCTGAGGATTTCTTGCCCGGCCCGGATAATTGCCTGTGGTCTGAATGCCGCCTGACAGCCCGCCGGCCCCGTCAAAGCCAATTACGTCATCTCCCTGCCAGCAGTGCATGGAGATAGGTATCTTCTTCAATGCCTCCACTGCCTCATCCGTGTTCACGCCAACGGCTTTATATGCTTCCTTTGCTGCTTCATATCTTTCTTTTATTGTCATGGCTCTCTTCTCCTTTTCTTGTGAATGATTTCAGTCCAAATGAAATACCGGCTTTAAACCAACGGAAACCGGGCTGTTGTCCGGGTTGGTTTCCATAATGTCAGCCATGTAATCCCACCATTTCCGGTTCATGGGTGTATCCGCTGATTTTGCCCATCTTTCCTCATCCTCGATCTCAATATAACCGTAAAGAACATTGATTTCCTCATCTAAAAAAATAGAGTAATTATGTCCCCCGTGCTGGCTGATCATTTCCTTCATTTCCGGCCAGAGTAAATTATGCCTTTTCTCGTATTCCTGGGCCATTCCTTCATTCAAATACATTTTAAAAGATTTTCTTATCATGCTTCCTCCATTTCATGACAGCTTATTGCCTGGCTTATACTCCTTTACGGAAAAAGACCGGTATACTGCTTCCCTTGCCTGTTTTAAGCCCTCAAATTCCCCCACAGCCAGCATCTGGGCCAAAAGATTTCCAATGGCAGTGGCTTCTCCCGGTCCGGCATAAACGGTCCGTTTTGTGCGGTCTGCCGTCAGTTGGTTTAAGTACTCTGCATTGGAGCCTCCTCCTACCACATGGATGACCGGATAGACCCTTCCGGTGATGGATTCCAGCTCCTTCACCGTACGATCGTAGCAGTCTGCAAGGCTGTTGTNNGACCTCCGGCAAAATTCCTGCACCTCCCGGATCATGCTCTCCGGAGCCAGGAATACTGGATCATTGCAGTCCACAATGGAAGGAATCCCTTCCTCAGAGGCCATCCGGCAAAGCTCTGCAAAGGAGTAAACCTCTCCCGTTTCTTCCAGCTCCTTTTTCACAGACTGGATCATCCAAAGCCCCATGATGTTTTTTAAATACCGGAAACGGTGATCATAACCGCCCTCATTGGTGAAATTTGCTTCCATGCTTTTCATGGAGCAATCCGCTTTAGGAAGCTCCGTTCCCATCAGGGACCAGGTTCCGGAGCTTATGTAAAGAAAATCTCTCATGGAGTCCTCTCCGTCGGGAACCAGGGGAACCGCCATAACGGCAGAACCGGTATCATGGGTCGCAGGAAGAACCACCTGGCAGGAGAACCCTACTTCCTCCTCAACAGCCTTTGTCAGTGGCCCTACGGGTGTTCCCGGCATGGACAGCTCTCCAAACAGCCCTTCAGGCAGGCCCAGCTTCCGGATCAGCTCATAATCCCAGGTTCCGTTTTCCCCATTGACCAGCTGGGTGGTGGTTGCATTGGTATATTCCTGCTTTTTCACCCCTGTCAGCAAATAGTGGAAATAGTCGGGTATCATAAGGAAAGATTTCCCTTTCTCTAAATAATCCGGAGTTTCTTCCCTGACAGCCATGAGCTGGTAAATGGTGTTAAAGATCTGTTTCTGGATGCCGGTTCTTCCATATAAATCTTTTAAGGAAATGATCTCATATAATTTTTCATCCATTCCCTTTGTTCTGCCATCCCGGTATCCAACCGCATTTCCCATCATCCGGTTCTCTCCGTCCAATAGGACAAAATCCACAGCCCAGGTATCAATCCCCATGGCTGCCGGGATCTTCCCAAGTTTCCTGCACTGCTTCATGCCCTCTTTGATTTCGGAAAATAAGGACTCCACATCCCAGCACAAATGCCCGTCCTTCCGTTTCATGCCATTGTCAAACCGGTAAATTTCCTGAAGAACCAGCTTTCCTTCCCTTACAGTCCCGAGAATATGGCGGCCGCTGGATGCGCCAATATCTACGGCAAGATAGTACCTCTCCATGTAAACCACTCTC
>DJBG01000232.1 GCA_002429965.1 Hungatella sp. UBA5982 | reverse complement strand
TGGAGGATACGGAAGTTACGGAAGTTGCTCCTGACCTGGAGGCTCCGTCCCTTGACCAGAGCGCAGAACCTAAGGCCCCGGAACCATTGATTCCATCATTTCAATATTTGAATGTCATGGAACACATCATAAAGAATTCGGTATCAGAATACATGGATAAATTCGATGTATGCAGCTGTGAACGGTGCGTCGCCGATGTAAAGGCCCTGGCTCTGTCCCATCTGCCTCCCAAATATATTGTTGCGGAGCAAGCCACTGCTTCTCCTCTTTTAAACTTTTATTCCACCCGTTTTTCCCAACAGGTGATTGTAGAATTAACCAAAGCCTGTTCTACGGTAAAAGAAAACCCACACCATTAGGTGTGGGCTTCTTTTATTATATTTTCTGATTCCCGGTCTGCGCTGCTAATAACCCCTTCCCATATCTCATTTACCGTTTCCACACAATNNCACAATCCATGTAGGTTTGCGCCAGCAGAGAAGAAGGAATGCCTAATTCATTGGACAGTGATTTTACAGCTTTCCAATCCGCATTTTCATAGCTGAGAATGAGTTTGTAAAGCGCTCCGCATATCCCTTCCTGATTAAGCAGTGCATCCTTGATCTCCTGGGCAACCGGCACTTCTTCCAGTATTTCCGTCAAAGGTGCATCAATCATGTACTGCAGGGTTGAGAACATTCCCATCATATAAACCTCTGATCGGATAATGGGCAGGTTTTTGATATAGTCGGAAAGGACCATAGCGTAATTGGCCCGAAGGAAGGACAGCTTCATCATGGCCTCACGGGACTCATCACTTCCAAAATCATTGTTAAAGCTTAAAAGATATACCCACTGCTTTAACTGACTGATTCCCATGGTCACCAGTGCCTGGCGGATGGAGGATACCCTTCTGCGCAGGGCAAAATAAGCAGAATTTACAATTTTAAGAAGAGCGTAACTTAATGCCGCATCATGGCTTATAACCTCTTCTATCCGTTCAATATCCGGTTCGTCTTTAGACACTTCCACAACAAGCTGGAAGAAGTTTCCTTCCAAAAATTCCAGACGCTTTACTTTCCTGGCCATGGCTTCTGCCACATAGCTGCCTTCCGCATAGTCAGCGCCGATTTCCATGGCAAGCTCATAGTCCTCCTTGGTATTGAC
This sequence comes from Hungatella sp. UBA5982, assembly GCA_002429965.1. Lineage (GTDB taxonomy): Bacteria > Bacillota > Clostridia > Lachnospirales > Lachnospiraceae > Lacrimispora. The sequence goes on along the minus strand of DJBG01000232.1, from coordinate 16,927 downwards.
TCCGGTTGCGATGCATTTCTTATCAAAGCCTTTCATGGTGTTGACAAGATTATTTAAGGAAATCCGTTCTCTTCCTTCGTGCTTACTGCTGATATCCACTTTTATGTAGGTAACATAGTCCAGCATGGTAAAATACTTGGGAGAAAACTGGAAGTCATTGATGGCAAATATATAGCCTTCCGTGCGGTATCTTTTGATTATGGCAGGCGATAAGGGATGGATCATTACATGATCTTCAATTTGGATAATCAATTTGTCCTTATCAAAAATTTTCGGCATGTTTCGGAATAATAATGAAGGAGTAAATGTTACAAACGTAAGTTTATCCTGGAAAATCCTTTCCGTGTTTTGCATAAGAAAACCTGCAATGGTATCTGCTGCCGCTACATCGGAACTATTATAGAGGGCGTCATAATCTTTTTGAAACAGCACCTCGTATCCAATGATCCTGTCCTCCTTAAGTGCCTTAATAGGCTGCCGGGTGACATATCTATCCATTGTTTTACCTCCTTTGAAGCAAATGGTCAATCACTTCTACCAGATGTCCGATTTCCGGTTTAGACAACTGCTCATCTGCACCCAGCTTTTTTCCTTTGATCATTAATTCCTGATTGATCATGGAAGAAAAAATAATAATCGGGATGTGCTGTAACGCCCCATCTTCCTTAACCAGCTTTGTGAGATGGTGTCCATCCATTTCCGGCATTTCGATATCCGTAATAATTNNTCCGAATCATTCCGAATCTGATTTAAGTAGTCCCATGCTTCCCGTCCGTTATTCTTAAAAGTCAGGTTATGGTAGCCTGCCTTCCTGAGTGAAGCTTCTATCATCCTGGTCAACAAAATAGAATCCTCTGCAATCAGGATTGGACTTCCATTCTTTTCCCTGTCTTCAAACTTGTTAATTTCATCCAACTGGATCCCTGTCTCCGGAGCAATTTCCGCTACGATTTTTTCAAAATCCAGGATTGTCACCAGGTCCTTCCCACACTGGGCGATGCCTGTTGCCACTCCTTCCTCCCCCCGGCTGATGGTATTGTCCGGCTTCTGTATATCCTTCCATGAAATGCGGCTTATTCCCACCACGCTGTGAACACGGAAAGCAATATGCAGCTTGTTAAAGTTTGTAATAATGAATAAATCTTTCGGCTGCTGCTCCGTTTTGCTTCCTGTCAGGTAATGGGGTAGGTCAATTACAGTGAGAAGGATATCTCTGGGCTTGAATATTCCCTCCACAGAAGGGTGAGCATGAGGAATGGGCTTCACTTTATCTGACATCATGATTTCACGTACTTTTGCCACATTAATGCCATATAATTCACCGTAAATGGTAAATTCCATTATTTCGATCTCATTGGTTCCTGACTCTAACAAAATCTCTGTTTCTGCCATACTTCTTCTCCTTTATCTCAATATAATCCGGCAAAAACATCTGCCTAATAAAATATCGGCATATTTCCTCCGGTTCATAATGTTTACAAATCAATTTCCGCCCTACCGTATGTCCTGATTCTGACTCCTCCTGTACTCACATCAAAAGTCATGGTCCGTGCGTAGTTCTCNNCCACATCCTCTGACACTAGGCGGATTCCCTCTGAGCGAAGAATCTGTTTCACACTGACAATATTACGGGCGCCGATATTACCAAGAGTACTGTTTCCCTGTAATTCAAACATCTTGGCTCCTCCGGCAATCTTAGCAATCAATCTGGGCTTTCTTGCTCCCATAATCTCTATCTTGCGCAGCGTCTCAGCCAGTCCGGTATCTGCGTATTTAAATATATTCCCATCACCTGAACCGAATACCTCCGGAAGCATAATATGTACCAACGCTCCCAGCTTAATCATTGGATCATACAAACTGATCCCAATACAGGAGCCAAGGGCATAAGTGATCAAAATCCCTTCCTGCCTGGCAAACTTCATGTCTGCGATCCCAACCGTCAGATTTTTATCCATTGATAATCCCCAGCTTTTCCATTAAAAAGTTCAATGACTGAATTTCCGGCATCATCAGAAGATCGCTGTGGAGCACCTTGCCCCCTATGATAAACTGGCCGCTGATCATCATCATTTTATCCGTCTGATAGCCAAATTCCACCATGGGCACGCTTAAAATTCCCCCCAGCATATTTATCGCTGTATCAGGAACAGACAAATTAATGGAGACGTCACTGAGGGAGGAGATTGCATTGACGTAAGAAGATATGATAATATTTCCCACCTCTTCAAGTGCAGAGGTTTCCAAAACATTTAATTGATAATAATCTTCAATTTCCTCCTGCATAAGGCTGGATAAGACCTGATTGATAAAATCCAGCTTCAGGACAAACAGCATCAGCCCGTTGATCTCTCCGGACATCTTTACCAATATAGCTGCCACAATTTCTTCCGGGTCTCCCAAAAATTTAATGGCTTCATTATAACCGAGAATCTGCACATCCGGAAGAGTCATGCGCACAGTCTTTCCTAACATGGAGGAAAGCGCTGTGGCCGAATTTCCTGTGCCTATGCTGCCTATCTCCCGGATTAAGTCCAGTCCTAATCCACTCATTTCATCGTATCGTGTTATCTTCATGATATCACCCTCCTTCCTGATAAGCTATCCTATTGCCGAAGTGAATTTATGGTTGTTTCAATTTCATCGGAGGTCTGCACCATTTTAAGGGAGTAAGAATAAGCTCTCTGTGCCTCCATCATTCTGGTCATTTCTTTGGCAAAATCCGTGCCGGACACTTCCTCTGCGCCTTTGACCACTTTTGCATTTTCAAGCAGAATGGGAGCTCCGTTTTTATCCGTTACAGCGTATTCGTTATTTCCTATGTCGGAAATTCCGTCTCTTCTTGCAAAGCTATACACACCTATGGCTTTTGGATCATGCTCATCTTCTTCCAGCTCTTCTTCCTCTTCCTCAATTTCCTCTTCTGATCCGGGATAAACAGCCGGTTTAACAGGATAGGTGATTTCTTGCTGGTCCATGTTTAAGACCCTCTTTCCTGAAGAATTCACCAGATAATAATTGTCTCCCATCATGGAAAGCTGAAAGTGCCCGTCCCTGGAATAGGTAATTGCCCCTGTAACCGGGTCCTTTAACATGAAAAAACCTTCTCCCTCTATGGCGTGGTCGTTCTCAAGTCCCGTTTCCTTATAAGGCATATCGGTCATATCGGTCTTTAAAAGATCTACTCTGGTTCCACTGCCCATCTGCGCCGCACTGCCGCCCTGAGTGCTTCTCGCCTGGGCATAAATCAGATCTGAAAACACACTGTATTGAGGTTTAAAGCCTGTTGTATTTACATTAGCAATATTATTGGATACCACATTAAGCTTTGTTTGCTGATTTAAGGCTCCCAAAGCTCCAATATAAAAAGACTGGTTCATCTACTCTTCCCCCTTATACTCTGCCTATCTCACTGNNAGCGCTTTGAGTTGCCCTTTGGCTGGTAATCATCTGAGTCATCTCTTCAATGGGGTCAATATTGGACCGCTCCAGTGACTTCCACTGGATTCCTCCATCCACTCCATTCCCTGCAGCCGCCGTGGTAAAGACTCCGTTATCTCCCTTTACAAGCTGAGTGTAATCAGCAAAGTCCACAACGCGGATTTTTCCTAAGAGGACTGGTTCCTGTTCCTCCGTATTCCCGTCGTCCTCACCGTTTTTCAGTCCTTTTATGGGCATTTCATAAATATTGCCTGACTGATCCACCGTAATATGGTCTGAAGGAAGCTCAATGGGGTTTCCATCTTCCCCAATCACCCTGCCCTTAGAAGGTGAAGTATTGTATCCATCTTCATCAATCTTAAAAGATCCGTTTCTCGNNCATCTTCATCAATCGTAAAAGAGCCGTTTCTCGTATAAACCTGATTTCCGGCAGAATCCTGAATGGCAAAGAATCCTGGTTTTGTCAGAGCGAAATCCAGATTTCCTCCGGTTTCCTCCACCGCCCCCTGATTATGGCTGGTCACTGTGCTTCTGGAAGCGCGTATCATTGATACGGACCCAATCTGAACGGGATTGCTTTTGTCACGATTTCCGCTCCGGTAAAGCATTTCATCCCGAAACGTAGTGCTGACCATGCGGTCAGGTTTAAACCCCGGTGTTGCACTATTGACCATATTGTTTCCGATTACATTTAAGTTCCTGGTCTGATACAGCATTCCTGATGCCAGATTGTAGAATCCTTGAAACATTTCTTTTCTCCCTTCCTACTACTCATTTATGAAATTAGTCAGATTCAATCTGAGCTTTTGAAGCGCATTGGAATGAATCTGGGAGATTCTTGGCTCACTGACCTTCATGATCTGTGCAATCTCCCTCATATTTAATTCGTCCATATAGTACAATGAGATAACCTTTTGTTCATTTTCTTTTAAATCATTGATAGCGGAAACCAGAATTTCTTTAAATTCCTNNATTGAGGGAAGCTGCATTGACTTTTTATCATCACTTCCTGCCTCCAGAACCATGTCCAGGGAAATGACGCTGTAAACATTTGTCTTGCCAAGAGTCTCCTGGTATTTTTCCATGGTGATGTCCATGTAATCCGCCGTTTCCTTTGTGGTAGGAAAACGGCCCAGACGGTTGCACAATTCTACGACCGCATTGTCCATCATTTTAGCGTTTTTTCTTACACTCCTGGGAATCCAGTCCTGCTTTCTCGCCATATCAATAACCATTCCACGAATCCGCTTGGAAATATAGGTTTCAAACTTTACGTTTAATTCCGGATCAAACTTTTCGATTCCGCTCATAATCGTCAATACGCCTTCGTTAACAATATCCTCCACCTGTGCAAAGCTTAAATATACATCCCGCATTTGGAGAGATATGTTCCTGACCATATTTATATACCGCATCACCAGTTCATGCTTGACGCTGATGTCTTTTGTCCGCTTGTATTTAATTAATAAATCTTCATTGGTATATTGGCTTAAATCCTGTTCCATTCCGACTAACACTGCCTTTCTGTAACAAAATCCGGTCAAAGGGTAATATTCCCGATTGCCTGAATCTGAATATTATTTGCAATCTCATTAAAGGAAAGGACATATACATTGGGATAAAACTGCTCAATCAACCGGTAGAAATAGAGCCTGACAACCTGGCTTGTAAGAACCACCGGCTTCTGTTCCAAATCCGAGAATTTCTTCATCTGTTCTCCCATTTGTCCAATCACAGACTGCATCACATCCGGGCTGAGGGCCAGATAGATGCCCTGTTCTCCTTTTGCCATACTGCCTATAATATTTTTCTCCAGCTCTGCATCCAGGGTGAGTACCTTCATCTGTCCTCCTTCGCAGAACATTCTGGTTATGGTTCTCTTTAAAGCAATTCTGATGTTCTCTGTAATCACATCCATATCCCTTGTGGTCGGAAGAGAATCTGCTATGGTTGCCAGAATCGTTTCCATATCCTTGACCGGAACCCCTTCCTTCAAAAGGTTAATGAGAATTTTCTGAATGCTGCCATATGTAAACTGACTAGGGAACAGTTCGTCCACCAGCTCCGGAGAGTGTTTCTTCACATTTTCCAGCAGCTGCATGACTTCCTGCCGTCCTAACAGCTCATAAGCGTGCTGCCTGATGGTCTCTGATAAATGGGTCAGCATAACAGAAAGTGGATCAATAACGGTATAGCCGTAAATTTCCGCCATTTCCTTGTTTTCAGGCCTGATCCATTTACTGGGAATTCCATAAGCCGGTTCCACCGTTTCAATTCCGTCTACTTCACCGGAAATAGAGGGGGGTTCCAGTGCCAGATAATAATCTACCAGAATTTCTCCCCTGGACACCTCTTCGCCTCTGATCTTTATGACATACTGGTTAGTGTTTAAACTGGAACTGTCTCTGAGCCTGACAGAGGGAATGACAAGTCCCATGTCCTGAGCATACTGTCTTCTGAAAATAACGATCCGGTTGATCATCTTCCCGCCGCTGCTCTCATCGATCAGAGGGATCAAACTATAGCCAAATTCCATTTCAATAGGTTCTACGTTAATAAGAGCGTAAACATTGTTCACATCCCGGTAGTAGGACTCTTCATCGGAAGCCCCCTGTGCCGCTTCTTCGGGCGCGGCCATGGCTGCCGCCGTTTCCGGAAGGCCGGAGGCTGACAGACGAACCTTATGTCCTAACTGATATCCGGATATAATAAGCACCGCTGCCATAGCTGCCAACTGAATCTTAGGCATTCCAGGCACCAGCATTAACACGATCATAACAAAACCAGTGAGCATAATAGCCCTGGGCTGGGCCATGAACTGGCTGGATACGTCGTCATTTAAGGTGCCTTCCGATACGGCTCTGGTCACCACCATACCGGTAGCTGTAGCGATCAGAAGAGCCGGAACCTGGGAAACAAGACCATCACCAACCGTAGCAATGGTATATATGGACATCACCTGGCCAAACTCCAGATTTGACTGCACCATACCGATAATGGCGCCTCCAATAAAGTTAATGGCGGTGGTGATCAGGGACATGATGGCATCTCCCTTTACAAACTTCGTGGCACCATCCATAGCACCGTAGAAATCCGCTTCCTTCTGAACCTTATACCGTCTCAGCTTTGCTTCCTGCTCATTGATCAGGCCGGAGCTTAGATCCGCGTCAATGGCCATCTGCTTACCGGGCATGGCGTCTAAGGTAAACCTGGCCGCAACTTCTGATACACGTTCCGTTCCCTTTGTAATAACCAGGAAGTTTACCAGAACGATAATAAGGAATATGATAAAACCAACAACAACATTTCCCTGTAAAACGAAATCACCGAAGGCTTTGATTACCTGTCCCGAGGACCCCTGATTGGACAAAATATTTCTCGTGGAAGACACATTCAATCCCAGACGCAGCAGGGTGGTCACCAAAAGCAGGGCCGGAAAGATGGAAAATTCCAAAGGCTCTTTTATGTTCATGGTTATCAGCAGGATAATCATGGAAAGAGAAATATTTATAATAATCATTACGTCCACAAAAAACGGAGGCAATGGAATAATCAATAGAAGTACGATCAAAATGACAAATACTACTACAGAATTTTTCAGTAATGTCTTCATTCTTTTACACCATTTCTTTCAGTTTCTCTGCTGTTTTTCTTTATTCTATGATCTTGTTATTCATGCGGTATACATATACCAGGATTTCAGCGACCATACCATAGTATTCCGAAGGAATCTCGGCTCCTACCTGGGTGGCGGCAAAAATGCCTCTTGCCAAAGGTTTATTTTCAATCACATATACCCCATGTTCCTCGCCTATAGCCACAATCCTCAAGGCCAGTTCATCCTGGCCCTTGGCCACCAGAACGGGAGCATTATCCTTCTCTATGTCATAGCGCAGAGCCACCGCAAAATGGGTGGGGTTACGTATGATTACATCCGCTTCAGGGACCGACTGCATCATCCTGGAACGGGCCCTCTCTCTTTGTAGGCTGCGGATACGCCCCTTAATCTCAGGATTTCCTTCTGTCTGCTTAAATTCCTCTTTTTGATCCTGCTTTGACATTCTAATCTGACGTTCATAATCCCACCGCTGATAAAAGAAGTCAAAACCGGCAACGGCCAGAAATATAAGAGAAACTCTGAAAACCATATCCATAATGGCATTCAGCACATACACGGCAGAATCATTTAAGTCCATATCAATGGTTCTTGCAATTGGCGTTAAATCCCCTTTTATGATCTGGAACAGGATTGTTCCCAGTATGGTAATCTTCAGCAGGTTTTTCAAAAGTTCTATCAGGCTTTTCATAGAAATTATATTTTTTATCCCTTGGAATGGATTGAGCCGGCTAAACTTAGGTGCTAAATTGCTTTTTGTAAACAAAAATCTTGTTTGCACTCCAGTTCCCAGTACCGCCAGTACAATACCTGCCAAAAGAATGGGGAGAGCCGCTTTTAAAACCGCCCACGCTGTATCTACAAAAATTCCGGCGGAATAATCAGATAAATTCTCCACCCCGGGAGCCATGCTCAAATATTTTATCATATAATCCCGCATGGTCCGGTACATAAAAGGAAATAACATTTTCAGCAGCACGAAGGTTCCAAGTAAGGAAGCTATCATAACTACATCCTTACTGATGGCAACATGACCCTTTTTTCGTTCATCCCGCCGCTTTTTCGGTGAGGCCTTTTCGGTTTTTGAAGGATCTTGCATTGCCGTTCATCACATCCTTTGCATTTATAAAAGTCTGATTATATCCTGAACTGTTAAAAGCATCTGGCTTATCACACCGCTTACATAATCCGTCATAGGAGAAAACAGAAAAATCAGCATAATGAAACCAATTACGATCTTTGCCTGTATGTTCACAACAAACACATTGATCTGAGGAATTATTTTCATTAAAACCCCGACTGCAATCTCCGTTAAAAACTCAATTGCAATGATAGGAAATGCAAACTTAACAGCCATAGCGATGCATTGGATAAAAATTTCCATCATTGCCCACGCCGCACGGCTTCCCAAAGCAACCTGTCCGTAAGGAACCATTTCTGCCGACTTTATAAGAATCTTAAACAGTGCCAGATGGCCATTCACCGCAAAGAACAACAGTATAAAATACGCCTGATAAAGCGTTCCTGTAAGAGCAATCTGAGCGTTGGTCTGGGGGTCATAAATCATTGCCATGGACAAACCCATTTGAAAATCCATGACTGACCCTGCAAAAGTAATGACCATAAGGAATAATTCCATAACAAAGCCAATGGAAAAACCAACGGCAAACTCTTTTAGAAGAAGCACTGCAAATTCAATGGAATTCACAGGCTCCGGCACCTGAGCTGAGGAAAAAGAATAAATAAGCAGCGTAAATACCATGATCATGCCGCCCTTGACCTGTGCAGGAATATTTTTTCTGCCCCAAATGGGGTTTAAAAGAATAAAACCTGACATTCTCATAAAAATAAGAGAAAACAGCATCACCTGTCCTATTTCCGGCATCTAAATCTTCCTTTCCTCTTCTTTGGCCATGTCTCTCGGACATCATGAGACACTTTAGGTGTTTCATGTCCCTCTCATTTCAGCATGGTATTAAAAATATTGATAGTAAAATCACTGAGAGTGGTCATCATATGATCACCCATGATCAAAAGTATCAGGCCTATAACGATCAGCTTTGGAACAAAGGTAATCGTTTGTTCATGGATCTGGGTCGCTGCCTGCACAATGGAAATAATGATACCGATGATCATACTGACAATAAGCGCTGGACCGGCCAGCTTGACCACCAGCCCAAATAACTCATACATTAGGCTGTTCACTGCAACATCCGTCATATTCTGCCTCCTAATGAATCAANNATCAAGCGGATATGCTTGCATATCCAGTTGATGCCCGATAAAGCGGGGCACGCTGTTCGAAAATTCAGGATTGAAAGAATCCTGTCAGTAATGGAAGCTGTTAACCAAATTAGAAAACAGCAGCTCCCATCCATTAACCGTTACAAACAACAGTAATTTAAATGGAAGCGAAATCATAGCCGGCGGAAGCATGACCATACCCATGGACATCAAGGTACTGGACACAATAATATCTACCAGTAAAAACGGCAGAAAAATCATAAATCCAGCCGTAAAAGCCCGCTCCAGCTCTGAGGTCATAAATGACGGAATCACTACGGTCATAGGAAGATCCTCAACGTTCTCCGGTTTGTCGGTTTTGGACAAATCGATAAACAGATCCAGTGTGTCCGTCTTCGTCTGCTTGAGCATAAACCGTTTCATGGGAACCGTCGCCCGGTTAAGTGCCTCTTTCTGGTTTATCTCCTCCCTGATGTAAGGCTGGTAAGCATTGGTATTCACATCCTTTAACACCGGGTCCATAATGAACAGTGTCAGAAATAATGCAATTCCAACCAGAACCATATTCGGAGGGCTCTGCTGAACGCCCAAGGCATTTCTGGTAAAAGATAAAACAATGATAATCCTTGTGAAGGAAGTCATCATCACCAGGATCGATGGCAGCAGGGAAATGATGGTCAAAATGAGGAAAATCTCCAGAGTCGGCACCCGGCCGCCATTAATATTAATCAAGGCATCTGTATTCATGGTTCCTCCTTACACATCATCCCTGTGTCTGTCTGTATATTTTTTTAACAGTTTTTTAAAGCTTTCATACCCTTCTGCCCCTGTAAATGGGGTCTGAGCTGAAACTCCCTCTGGTATGTCCTCTTCCGAAAGTTCAGAAAGAAGAGTTATCTGAGAAGAAGCAATGCCGATAAGATAATAGTGACTCCCTGCACGGACGATTGCAATTGCTTTATCCTGTCCCAGGGGAAGCCTGTCCAACATCTGCATACAGGTTCCTCCCCGCTTCAGCCCAATTCCTTTTCCAAGGCTTCTGGTAAATACATAGCTCAAATATAGGATTACAACGGTAAGGAGCAGCGCTGATAACAGACTAATCACGCTATTCAAATGCAGCCACTTCCTCTCTATTCTCCGCTCTTTTTAGTAATCTCTGTAATACGGATGCCAAAATTGTCATCTACAACCACAACATCGCCTTTCGCAATGCAGCGGCCATTTACATATAAATCAACCTGCTCTCCTGCCAGCTTATCAAGGATAACAAGAGACCCTTTGGTGAATTCAAGAATTTCCTTTACCAGCTTTCTGGTTCTGCCGATTTCAACAGACACCTCAAGAGGCACTCCCATAATCAGTTCCCGGTTTTCTTCCTGCTCCTCAAATCCATTGCCCCCGTCTCTTAAGCTGTTTTGGGGGATAGGTTTCACATTTATGGTTTTAGGTTCCGGAGATCCTGTTTTTTTCATATTTTGCTGTTCGCTTTGCAGCTGCGATATCATCTGTTGCATTTGACTCATCATCTGCTGCTGCTTCTGTATCTGATCCATCATCTGCTGTACTGCCATCTGGTTATCTCCTGTCGTCTGAGGTATTTCATGACTTCCTCCAGCCGTCTCCCTGTCGGCAGGCTGTACAGCATTTATCGGCTCTTCGCCTCCAAAGCTGCCTGACAACAGCTTTTCAATCTCTTCCTGAGATAAGACTCCGCCTGAAGCCGGCTCCCTTAATTCCGTTTTCGTCTCTATGACTGGTTCCGGAATTTGTATCGGTTCCGGGATTGGTTCAGGTTCAGGCTCCGGAATCGGTTCCAGCATATCCTCGGGCAAAAATCCCCTAACCAGATCCTTTGCAAGATCAAGAGACATTACGTTAATAAATTCACTTTCCAACTGGTCCGCAATTTTTAAGGTAAACCCGACCACCACCATGAATTCTTCAGTGTTATAATATTTTTCTTTGAAATCCTCCACATCACCGATCTCAAAAGAACTGGGCGTCGAAATATTAACGACCTTGCCTAAAAATTCGGACAGTGCCGTGGCAGAGGCCCCCATCATCTGATTCATAACTTCACAGATGGCACTGATATTCAGTTCATTTAATTCAAATTCTTCCTCCGGCGTTTCCATGCCCATGAGCATATCCACAATCACTTTTACATCATGCCTCTTTAAAAGCATAAGATTGCTTCCGCTAAGTCCTGCAATATATGTAATCTCCACCCCTACTGCCGGTTCCAGGTTTGAAATTTCAAATTCTTCCTTTGATAATACCCTTACTATCGGTGTGGTAATATCAACTCTGGCATTGAGCATGGTAGATACTGCAGTGGCCGAGGCACCAAGGCTTATATTCAGTATTTCACCTATGGCATCAATTTCAAATGCGCTAAAATTCTTTGAATCCATACAACTTTTCTCCCTTTATACTCATTAGCCCTCTATGCCAAGTCACGCCTTACTTTCCAATTTCCAATGCCTTGGAGGCCATCATCTTTATGGCATTAAATGCTGTTATGTTGGCCTCATAGGACCGGTATGCAGACATACTGTCTACTGTTTCTTTTAGCAAATCCACATTAGGCATCTGCACATAGCCGTTTTCATCCGCATCCGGATGTTCCGGATTGTAAACGGACTTTAAGGGACTGGTGTCTTCCACTATCTGTGAAACTCTGACACCTCCTGTGCTCTGCTGCCTGCTTATGCCGGCTGCATTCATCATAATTTTTCGGAAGTTATTCTCATTCCTGGATTCAAGCACCACCATTTTTCTCTGGTAAGGCCCACCTGCTTCTGTCCTCGTCGTATCAATATTCGCAATGTTCTCCGATGCAACATCCAACCGAAGACGCTGGGCGGTCATTGCCGACGCACTAATGTTCATGGAACTTAAAAATGACATTTGTCCCCTCCTCTACGGTATAACTAACCGATAATGCCTGTGACAGTTTTAAGAATTCTGTCCGGTTTAAAGGGCTTTACAATAAAATCTTTAGCACCTGATTTGATCGCTTCGATTACCATGCTCTCCTGTCCCATGGCAGAGCACATAACAACCGCTGCATCCGGGGATTTCGCCTTTATCAATTTTAATGCTTCCAGACCATCCATGTTAGGCATTGTAATGTCCATGATTACAAGATCCGGTGTGATTTCAGAAAACATCTGCACAGCCTGAGCTCCGTCAGACGCCTCGTATAAATCGGTATATCCATTTTTTGACAACGTATCCTTAATCATCATTCTCATAAATGCCGCATCATCTACCAATAATATTTTCGCCATTTTTTTGCATCTCCTTTATTATCCTTAATTCTTTATATAATCCCTGACTCAGCTTTCACCGGCCTGGTTATTTCCTTCTTCTACAAGACCTTCAATACGTACCGCCGTATTTCTTTTGTGAACACCTAACTGTCCCTTAAACCATGGCTGGTCTTCCACATACAGTTTGATGTCGGATTCCTTAGGCGTTCCTAAGTTGATGACATCTCCCACATGAAGATTATAAACATCATCAAGAGTAATGGCAGATTCTCCAACCTTAGCACGGATCATTAAGTCAGAGGCCCTGATGTTGTTTAAGATTTCAAGCTTCGTATCCTGGCTGTTCTCTTCATCTCCCATGGCACTGGCTCTCCGCTTATCTATAATGCTGAATGTATTCATAAGGAGATTTCCCGGAATGCAGAGACTGAGTCTTCCAGAGCAGCCTTCCATTTCCACATCAATGACGACAATTACTATGGTTTCATCCACACCGATTTCCTGAAACATGCCGGGATTTTCCTCCAGCCTGTCCAGTTCAAAATTCAGATTAATATAACTTGACCAGGAATCCTTTAATGGTCCTATCACATATTGGATCACTCTGCGGTACAGGGCCATCTCAATTTCCGTATAGGCATAGGACAGGCCAACATTGGTTTCCTTCCCCACGCCTCCAAGCGTGCGGTCGATTAAACTAAGCATTAATGGCATACTTGTATTGATCAAAAGCGGCGGATTCTTGGAATGATCCGGCAAAGACACATTGACAAGGGTAAGGACATCATTATCGCTGAGGGCGTTACTGAATTCATAATACCGCTGCTCCTCTACCGTAACAACTGACAGTTCGCTGGAAGTCCTAAACAGGCTGTTGATCTGGGAACCTGCAATTCTGGAATAATTGTCGAATATACTGCCTAAAACTTTAAGCCTGTCCTTCGTAAATTTTTTAGGACTGTAAAAATCATATTTCCTATATTTTAATTCATCTTCTTTTTTTTCAATCTCCTGGCTCAGCTCATCTGTTCCCTGCAGGGAATTGAGCAGCGCATCAATTTGATTTTGGGATAATACTTCAGCCATTTGTTTCACTCCCGCTTCATTTTTTAATTACCCGGCACGTTCTGATAATCCTGATATATCTGGTTGTAATACTCTTCCAGGGATTTTTCTACCGTATCATTCTTGGTTATCAATATTTCCACGCGGCGGTTCTGCGCCCTCCCATCTTCCGTATCAAAAGGCGCAACGGGACGGAACTGGCCATAGCTGGTGCCCACCAGTTTTTCCGGTGAAACAGCATGTCTGCTTTGGAGAAAGATAACAACCTCAGCGGAACGCTGAGCGGAAAGCATCCTGTCATTGCGGACATTATTGGGCCTGTTTGGGTCTCCCTGGGAGGTGTGCCCCAATACCTGCACTTCTTTTATGGAAGAATCCACCTGCGTCATAGCGGCGGCAAACTGCTCAAGGATGTCCTTGCCTTCCTGCCGGAGCACAGAACTATCCCCGTCAAAAAATACTTTGTCGCGGAATGAAATAAAAGTGAAACCGTCTCCGCGGGTAATTTCTACGGATTCCTGCATTCCTCTCTCTTCAACTACCTGTTTCAGAGCCGTATACAGTGCATCAAAATCCGTGACCTCTTCTTTTGTCGGGTCTCCACGGAATTCCCCCTCGCTTTCATTGGCTTTGGACTCTATGCTTTCCAGAGCACTGGGATTAAAGCTCTGTACCAGTTTCTTCCATTTGCTTTGATCCATGGAGGACATGGAATACAAAAGTACAAAGAAACACAGCAGCAATGTAACCATGTCCCCATATGTATCCATCCAGCTTCCAATTTCTTCCGGCTGCTTATTTCTTTTTATCATACAACCACCTGTTTTCCTCTTTCCTACCCATGTTCTTTTGGCATCAAGGTATGCCCTTAAAGTGCTCCCCTTTTGCAATCCGATTATTCAGGATTTACGCTTCCTTCTTCTGGTTTTTTCTTTGTAATCTTTCCCTGCTGCTTCTGAGACAGGTAAGATAACAGCTTTTCCTCCAGATACTTAGGGTTATCTCCCGCCTGAATAGACAAAACACCTTCAATAATAATCTGCTTATACAAAACTTCTTCCTCATTCCGGATACGCAGCTTCTTGCCCATAGGATTGAACAGCAGATGCGCCAGAATACAACCGTAAAAGGTGGTGATCAATGCCACAGACATGTCAGCCCCAAGGCTGTTCGATCCGTTTCCCGACATATCCATACCTTTTAGCATGTTAACCAATCCTACCAGCGTGCCAATCATTCCGAAGGCCGGAGCCACTCCTGACCCCCTATCATAGATACTGACATCCTGCTCGTGGCGGTCCATCATGGCTGCAACTTCACTTTCCAGCATCTCTCTGATCTTTTCCGCATCCATGGCGTCTACAATCAGCATTACGCTCTGTTTTAGAAAAGGATCCTTAATGGCAGCAGCCTGCTCTTCCAGAACCAAAAGCCCCTTTTTTCTTGCCGTTTTCGCCATATCCACCAGGGTATGAATAACGGCTTCCGAATTGTACCGATTGGAGCTGATCATTATTCCGATGTGTTTTGGAATCTGCGCCAGGGTTTTAAATGGAAAGCTGGCTATCAACGCTGCCGCCGTACCTCCGACTACAATGATAACACTGGGCATGTCCAAGAAATTTATCAGCTTCTCAGCGCCGATTCCGTAGACAATCAATATGATTCCCAGCACCCAGCCAACGATCAATGATACATCCATAAGTAACCTCCTATATTCCAGGCAGTACCTGGATTAAACGTTCTTTTTCTGCGCACGCGCATATATTTGGGCTTGGAATTCAATCACCCGGTCAATGATCTCATCAACACTTTCTTTTACCACATAATGTTTTCCATTAGCCATTATAACATTGGACTCCGGTATTGTTTNNAACCCGCTCAATCTGATTACAATTGATTACAAATTCCTCATCATTCAGCCTTGTAAGACGAATCATGGCTCAACTCCTCTCATTAGGGGAAGCGGCAGTCACCGCCTCCCCGAATCTGCACAAGCTAATTACCGCTTAATATTAACCAGTTCTTCCAGCATCTGATCCGTAACTGTAATGATTTTTGAGTTGGCCTGGAATCCTCTTTGTGTAGTGATCATATCTGTCATCTCAGTCGCAAGGTCTACCTTTGCCATTTCCAGATAATTTGACATGATCCGGCCCTGGGTGCCTCCGGCTTCATAAATGCTTATGTTACCAGCATTACCGCCTGGGACATAGTAATAGCCCGAGGTCTTTTCCAGACCATTGACATTCTGGACACCGGCTAAAGCAATCTTGCCGATGATAACTGTAACGTCGGAATCGGAAGTGCCGGTCAAGGTACCATCTTGCTGGATTGTATAGTTGGTCAGCTTGGCAAGCCCTTCGCCTGCATCGGCATTGCCTACTTCCGTGCTCTTAGAATCTTTCTGAGCTGTTACCAGACTATTTTCGGCTTTTGTTACCTCATTTTCGGCTGCTTTCACCATGGCTTCGGCTTTCTTTGCGGCCTGGTTGGCGGTGTCCCGTTTGCCTTCCAGAGAATCAGGTTCGATTTTGCTTAAAGCCGCCTGAAGATCATCCAACGCTTTCCTCGCCGTATCCAATGCTTCCTTATCTGTTGTTGTACCGCTGGCGTTATAAGTAGTAAGAGCTGCTTCATAGGCATCCCAGACGCCAGGCATCTTTGAAGCATTNNCGAAGTCCTGCCTGGCCTTCAATCAACTTATATACTGTTTTCTCATAAGCCGTTCTCGCTGTGTCATAAGTGTTCTTCAAATCATCAGCATGTGCCGGATCATTTTTGCCATCCAGCCATTCCGCATAGGCCTTTTCCATGGCTGTCTTTGCATCATCACGATTTGTAGTTAATGTTTTAATATCCAGTGAAGTACTTTTATCCCCATAGGCCTTATCTGCCGCAATATATTCTTCTCTTGCTTTTCCCATATCCAAATTCAGTTTACTTAAATTTGCTCTGGCTTCCTCAAGAGCTTTTCTGGCTTCTTCTACCCGAGTCCCTGCCTTCTTATTTCCTATAGCCGCCATATCTGATTCCATGGGAATCCTCAGCGGTTTTAATGAAGTGGTATCAAAGGTATCTCCGCTGGAATAATCCCCGCTGGTATTTGAAAATCCATATATATAATTTCCTGACTCATCAACCAGATATCCCTGATTATCTACATTAAACTTTCCTACTCTGGAAAGACTAAGGCCCTTAGAGGAAATGACATCTGAATCCTCCAGGGAAAAGCCCTCTCCGTCCCCAACCATAGGACCTACAATATAAAACCCTGTACCGT
>DJBG01000231.1 GCA_002429965.1 Hungatella sp. UBA5982 | reverse complement strand
TTTATCAAAGTCAGGGTTTATCTCCCAGTTAAAGTCCATGCTGTCAGAGCTTTACCAGTACGGCATATCACCGGAAATGCTGAACGAGGAGATACCGGATACCATAAGTCCCATGCTCCGTCAGAAGCTTTCGGATATCTCTGTCATTTATCAGGGCTTTAAGGATTACATAAAGGATAAATATATCACCACGGAGGAGATTTTAGATGTGCTGTGCCGGGTCCTGCCCCGGTCGGAGCTGATTAAAAACAGCGTGATCACCCTTGACGGCTATACCGGTTTTACTCCGGTCCAATACCGGATCCTGGAGCTGTTTCTCCGCTGCAGCAAACGGGTCATAGTCACCGTGACCATTGATCCTTCTCAAAACTTGAGCAGAAGATCCGGGGTTCAGGAGCTGTTTTACATGAGCCGTCAGATGATCTGGAAATTAAATGAGCTTGTAAAAGAGACAGGAGCAGGAAAAGAGAAGGATATCCTTCTTAGAAACCACCCGGCTGTCCGTTACTTAGGAGAGTCTGGAGGGGAAAACCGGGAAGGAAAGAGCTGCGGGGAAAATGCACTGGATTTTCTGGAACAAAACTTATACCGCTATAAAGGGAAATCCTGCCAAGAGGTTTCCGGTTCCATACGCCTGGTTAAGGCTTTAAATCCAATGGAGGAAATCGCCTTTGTGATCCGCTCCATGGAAGAGGAGATCCGGGACCAAGGGCTCCGCTACCGGGATATGGCGGTCATAACCGGGGATATCGGGGGCTATTCCAATGAGATCATTCATCAGTTTCNNCGCTGCCATAGAGATCATTCAAAAGGATTTTTCCTATGAATCTGTTTTCCGCTATTTGAGAACCGGTCTCATTGCGGTCAAAGAGGATGAGGAGAAAACAGACCGCCTGGAGAATTATGTCATTGCCATGGGAATCCGGGGATTTAAAAGGTGGGATTCCCGTTGGGAAGGCTGGTACCGGGGAGGCAAGGAGCTCAATCTGGAAGAATTAAACGAATTCCGGGAGGAGCTTATGGCCCCCTTAAGACGCTTAAGAGAAGCCTTTGGGAACGCAGATTCCACGGTAGCCTCCATGACCGGGGCAGTGGCGGCCCTTCTTATGGAGACTGGGATCGAAGAAAAGATGCTGATCTTTGCGGAAAAATTCCGGGAAATGGGAGAATTCACCCTTGCCATGGAATACAGTCAGGTTTACGGGCTGGTTATGGATTTATTTGACCGTCTGGCCGGGCTTTTAGGAGAAGAACATGTAAGCCGCAGGGAGTACGGAGAGATTCTGGACGCCGGATTTTCGGAGATTCAGGTGGGGCTGATTCCGGCCACCTTAGACCGGGTGGTGGTGGGAGATATCACCAGAACCAGGCTGGATCACATTAAGGTATTGTTTTTTGTCGGAGTCAACGATGGGATCGTGCCTGTGAAAAAGGAAAAAAGCAGCCTGTTTACGGACCGGGAAAGAGAATTTCTGGGAAATCATGATATGGAGCTGGCTCCTACTGCCAGGGAAGAGGGATTCCGGCAAAGGTTTTATCTTTACCTGGCTCTGACAAAACCGGAGAAACGGCTGGTTTTATCCTATACAGCTATGGATGGCAGCGGGAAAAGCATGCGCCCCTCCACTCTGGTGGGAGAACTGAAAAGATTGTTTCCCGGCCTAATGGAGGCTTCCCCTTCCAGGATGGCGGTTCCTCTTTCCATGAGAGAGGCAAAGGACCGACTGGCGACCGGACTCCGCGAGTTTGGAAAAACCGGGGAAGACAGGAAGCTTTTGGAACTATTCAAGGCATTTCTTTTATCTGAGGACCATAGGGAGGAAGGAAAGAGGCTGGCAGAGGCTGCTTTTTATGCCTATGAGCAGAGGGGAATCGGAAAAGCGGCGGCAAAAGCCCTCTACGGTTCCGTCATAAGCGGAAGTGTTACGAGAATGGAACAGTACGCCTCCTGCGCCTATGCCCATTTCTTAAATTACGGACTGGAGCTGATGGAACGGCAGGAATATGAGCTGGCTGCCATGGATATTGGAAACCTGTTTCACGATTCCATTGACTTATGGTTTCAGCGCATGAAAGAAGAAGGAAGGGATTTTAAGACCCTTACAGAGGAGGAGAGGAAAAGCCTGGTCCATGAATGCGTGGCTAAGGTAACGGAAGAATACGGCAATACCATTTTAAAAAGCTCTGCCAGAAATGCCTATCTGGCAGGCAAGGTGGAACGGATTACGGACCGGACGGTATGGGCTCTTTCCGAGCAGCTGAAAAAGGGAGATTTTGTTCCGGTGGGATTTGAGGTTTCCTTTTCCGCTGCCGACCAGTTAAATGCCATGAGGATACCTCTGTCAAAGGAGGAAGCCATTCATTTAAGAGGCAGGATCGACCGCATGGACCTATGTGAGGATGAAGAAGNNCGTAAAGATCATAGATTACAAGTCAGGAAGCACGGCCTTTGACTTAACTGCGCTGTATTATGGCCTTCAGCTTCAGCTTGTGGTCTATATGGATGCTGCTTTGGAGATGGAAGAGAGGAAAAAACCGGACAAGCCTGTGGTTCCTGCCGGCATCTTCTATTATAACATCAACGACCCTGTCATCGACAGGGAAGGTGAAATGACTGATGAGGAGATAAACGGGAAGATATTGAAACAGCTTCGCATGAATGGCCTGGTAAACAGCGATTTAAGCGCCATCTCTCACCTGGATCATGAGATTGAAACGGAATCCGATGTAATTCCTGTTGCCATGAAAAATGGGATCATTCAGGAAGCAAGGTCATCGGTTGCAGGCGGCAAACGCTTTTCCTCATTAAGACAGTTTGTGCGGGAAAAATTAACGTCGGAAGGAAAAGAGATCCTTGATGGCGTGATCGATGTAAATCCTTATAAACAGGGGANNGAAAGGATCATCCGCATGATCACGGAAGGAGAAACTCCCTTAAAGATCGATCAGCTTCTGGTCATGACCTTTACAAAGGCGGCTGCCGATGAAATGCGGGAACGGGTGTTAAAGGCCGTAGATGAAAAACTTATGGAAAATCCGGACAGCTCCCATTTACAGATGCAGGCAGCGATGATTCCCTATGCCCAGATCACCACCATTGACAGCTTTTGCCTGGGACTTATTAAAGATCATTATAATAAGCTGGACATTGATCCTGCCTTCCGGGTAGGGGATGAGGGAGAGCTCATCCTTTTACGGGCCGATGTGATGAAGGAGATGCTGGAAGAGTATTACGAAAAGGCCGATCCCTTATTTGAGAAGTTTGTGGAAACCTATGCTACGGGAAAGACTGATAAGGGAATTGAGGATTATATCATGCAGGTATATACCTTTTCCCAGAGCAATCCCTGGCCAATGGAGTGGCTTGACCGATGCAGGAAAGAGCTTGAGACTTCTGACATGGGTCAGATCATGGATACCGGCTGGATGAAGTTTTTAATGAAGGATGCAGGGCTTCAGCTATCGGAATTGAAATTCCAGATGATGAAGGCCATGGAGGTCTGTGAAGAGGAAAACGGGCCGGAGGCCTATCTTCCCATGCTGGCAAACGACTTACAGCTGTTAGACCGTTTAAGTCTGGCCGAGGATTATGAAGCGTTTAATGAGCAGTTAAAAAAGGCCTCCTTTGACCGCCTGGCTTCTATTCGCAGCAAGGATATTGATGCAGAAAAGAAGGCTTTTGTGACGGGAATCCGGGACAGGGTGAAAAAGGCGGTTGGTAAGCTCCTTGATTTATACTGCTTTGAATCCCCGGAGGAGGTTCTTTCCGATATCAGGGGAACCAGGGACGCGGTGACCACCCTTCTTCACCTGGCCGGAGAATATGCCCGGAAGTATCAGGAAAAGAAAAGGGAAAAGAACCTGGTGGATTTTAATGACTTGGAGCATTATGCTTTGGAAATACTGTTGGCAAAGGAAGAGGGAAGGATCATACCGACCGAGGTGGCGGATGAGCTCAGCAGGCAGTTTGAGGAAATCCTGGTAGATGAATACCAGGACAGCAATGATGTCCAGGAGGCCCTGATAGGCAGCATTTCCAGAGAACGGTTTGGAACCCCTAACGTGTTTATGGTAGGCGATGTGAAGCAGAGCATTTACCAGTTCCGTCTGGCCAGGCCCCAACTGTTTTTAGAGAAATATGATTCCTATTCCAGGGAGGAAGGAACGTATCAGAAAATCGAACTGCACCAGAATTTCCGAAGCAGGGATGAGGTCCTTACGAGCATAAATGAGGTATTCTACCAGATTATGACAAAAAACCTGGGAAATATACAGTATACAAAGGATGCAGCACTCCATCCGGGGGCAGAGTTTCCTGGAACAGAGGGTCGCGCGGGAGAGAAAACAGAGCTTCTTATGATCCATGGTTCAGGAAACTTATTAAAGCAGCTTGATGACGATGCCATCGATTATACCAGCCGGGAGATGGAGGCAAAGGTCATTGCAGGGAAGATCAAAGAGCTTACGGATCCGGTAAGCGGTCTTCTGATCTGGGATAAAAGGCTGGGAGGAAAGGGAGGCTACCGCATCGCAGGATATGGGGATGTGGTGATCCTGCTGCGGTCTCTAAGCGGCTGGGCGGAAGACTTTGTAAACATCCTGATGAACGAAGGGATCCCTGCCTATGCGGAACGGAAAACCGGATATTTTACCGCTCCTGAGGTGGAAACCATTCTTTCCATGCTGAATATCATTGACAACCCCATGCAGGACATCCCTCTGGCGGCAGTATTAAAGTCCCCCATTGGCAGGGTAACGGATGATGAAATGGCTCATTTGATGGCTGTCTGGAAAAAGACGGCTAAAAAAGGCCAGGACAGGGGATTATATGGAGCATGGCAGCATTACAGGAAGGAATATGGGGAGATGGCTGATCCGGAATATCCGGAACTGTTTAAAAAGCTGGAGACCTTTTTTGAACTGCTTTCCTTTTACAGGGAAAAATCATCTTATCTTTCCATCCATGAACTGCTTTACGACCTGTATGAAGGAACCGGGTATTATGATTATATTTCCGCCATGCCGGCAGGAGAAGTCCGGAGGGCCAACCTTGCCATGCTGGTGGAAAAGGCGTCTGCCTATGAGAAGACCAGCTATACCGGATTGTTCCATTTTATCCGTTACATTGAAAACCTGAAGAAATACGATACGGATTTCGGGGAGGCTTCCCTGGCAGGAGAAGACAACACGGTCCGGGTCATGAGCATCCATAAGAGCAAGGGACTGGAATTTCCGGTGGTATTTCTGTCGGGCATGGGGAAAAAGTTTAATAAGCAGGACACCTATGGAAAGATCCTCATTGACCCGGACTTAGGGATAGGGACCGATCATCTGGACCCCCAACGTCGGATCAAGGCACCTACCTTAAAGAAGNNCCTTGGGGCCATGGGGGAGGAGCTTCGTGTGCTTTATGTTGCCATGACAAGGGCAAAGGAAAAGCTGGTGATGACCGGACTTGACCGGTATCTGGACAAAAAGCTGGAACGCTTTGCAGAGGTTTTAAGAGTGGAGGGCCAGATTCCCTTTACCATTCTCGGTTCTGCGGATTCCTATTTGGACTGGATGCTCATGAGCCTGTCAGGAAAATATACCATTTCCCAAATCCAGCGGGAGGAAGGAGCGGATACCGGGAATTTAATTGTTAAGGAATTGTCGGTATCTGATCTGGTAGGAGGAGAGATGGAGCGGCAGGCTGAAAAGAAGCTGACAAAGGACGCGCTCTTATCCCTTGATACGGTCAGAGTGTATGACCAGGAGTTTGCAGCGGATCTAAGGGCCGCATTTGAGTACCGTTATCCCCATGAGGCTGATATCAGGCTCCATACCAAGCTGACCGTATCCGAGTTAAAAAAGCAGGGGCAATTTGCGGATGAGGAAGAAAGTGAGTTTCTTCCCACGATTCCTTCATTCCTAAAGGAAGATGGGAAGGAGGAACACCCTGGAGGCGCATTCCGGGGAACTGCCTACCACAGGGCTTTGGAGCTTTTGGATTTTGGAAAGGTAAGAACCAGGAAGGACCTTCAAAATGCATTGGAAGGATTCCGCAGGGATCAGCGGATGGATGAAGAAAGCCTTTCCCTTTTGTCGGAGGAGACTCTTATGGGCTTTTTAGACTCTTCCCTGGGAAAGCGGCTGGCGGCGGCAGATGTATCAGGCCGTTTGAAAAAGGAGCAGCAGTTTGTAGTGGGAATTCCTGCACGGGATATGGATGCAGGGGATTCTGATGAATTGATCCTCATCCAGGGTATCATGGATGCCTATATGGAAGAGGAANNCTGGTTCTGGTGGATTATAAGACGGACCATATCAGGCCTGGAGAAGAAAAGGTGCTGGTTGACCGGTATCAGATGCAGATGAATTATTATGAACGGGCGCTGGAACAGATGACAGGGAAAAAGATCAAGGAAAAAATCATTTATTCCATGGCACTGGAAAAGGAAATAACCCTGGGCTGAGCGCTTTGAAGGGTTGCTTAAAAACGACAATATGTTAAAATAATAGAAGATATCTATAAATACGAGGAGAAGAACAGGTATGATACCAGATCAAGAAGTAAGACTTACCCAAATGACGAAAACTGCTGGCTGTGCCGCTAAAATAGGCCCTGGAACCCTTGCCGGCATTTTAGAGAACCTGCCTAAATTTCAGGACCCCAATCTGTTGGTGGGGATAGAAACCTCTGATGACGGAGCCATCTATAAAGTAAACGAGGAAACAGCATTGATCCAGACCCTTGATTTTTTGACCCCGGTGGTGGATGATCCTTATACCTTTGGTCAGATAGCGGCCGCCAATGCACTGAGCGATATCTACGCCATGGGAGGGGAACCAAAAGTGGCTCTTAATATTGTGGCATGGCCAAACTGCGTCAACCCGGCACTTTTGGGGAAGATTTTAGAAGGCGGTGCCTCCAAGGTGGTTGAGGCGGGGGCTGTACTTGCCGGCGGACATTCCATTCAGGATGACGAACCTAAATATGGATTAAGTGTTACCGGCTTTGTTCATCCGGACAAGGTTTTTAAAAACTGCGAGGCCAGACCGGGAGATGTTCTCATTCTGACAAAGCCTTTGGGGACCGGGATCGTCAACACGGCTGTCAAGGCGGATATGGCATCGGAAGAGGCGAAACAGGAAGTGATCCGCGTCATGACCTCTCTGAACATGAAGGCAAAGCAGGTAATCGAGCATTATGAAGTTCATAGCTGCACCGATATCACAGGCTTTGGCTTAGCTGGCCATGCGGTTGAGATGGCGGAGGGCAGCGGGGTCACGATTGAAATTACCGTTAAGGATTTACCCATACAGCAGGAAGCGAAAAGCCTTGCCCAGATGGGACTTATTCCGGAAGGGGCTTACCGGAACCGTTCCTATACAGAGGACAAGTTGGATTTTGGGGAGACAGAGGAATACATCCGTGATATTTTCTGTGATCCTCAGACTTCCGGAGGACTTCTGATCAGTGTATCTCCTGAGGATGCAAAAAACATCATGAAGGATTTAGAAGAGGCAAAAATGGAGACGGTCTACGGCATCATCGGACGGGTCGTGGAGCAAGAAGAAAAATCAGTAAAGTTGAGGTAGGGCCATGATCTATCTGGATAATGCGGCAACCTCCTGCCAGAAGCCGGAGGAAGTGATAAAGGCAGTGACTGAGGCCATGCTTTCCCTTGGGAACTCCGGCAGGGGAGCCCATGAGGCATCCTTAGATGCGTCCCGTCTGATTTTCGATACCCGCAGGCTCATTGCAGAGCTTTTTCATGCAGGAGATCCTTCCTGTGTGGCCTTTACAGCCAATTCCACGGTCAGTTTAAACATAGCCATCCAGGGCCTGTTTCAACCGGGGGATCATGTGATCACCACCATGATGGAACATAATTCCGTGCTGCGTCCTTTGTACCTCATGGAAGAACAAGGGGTAAAGCTTACCATCCTTCCCGCAGATCAAAAGGGGAGGATCCGTTATGAGGACATTGAGGATGAAGTGGGTCAAAATACAAAAGCAGTGGTCTGTACCCACGCCTCCAACTTAACAGGAAATATAAACGACTTGGAGGCCATAGGGAGGATTTGTAAAAAGAATGGACTCCTCCTGGTGGTGGATGTTTCCCAGACTGCAGGAGTATTTTACATCGATATGGAGAGAATGGGAATCCATGTCTTGTGCTTTACCGGTCATAAAGGGCTTTTAGGACCTCAGGGGACAGGAGGAATCTGTGTCCGTCAGGGAGTTTCCATACGCCCTCTTATGGTGGGAGGAAGCGGAGTTAAAAGCTACTTAAAGACCCAGCCGGAGGAAATGCCGGAGGTTTTGGAGGCTGGAACCTTAAACGGACATGGGATTGCAGGTCTCCATGCAGCCCTTTTGTATCTTGAGAAAACCGGAATCGAAACCATCCGGAAAAAGGAGCTTTTTCTCATGAGACGGTTCTATGAAGGGGTAAAGGATATTCCGGGAGTCCAGGTATATGGGGATTTTTCAGAAAACGCCCTTCTTTACCGTGCCCCGGTGGTGGCTCTTAACATCGGGAATTACGATTCCGGGGAAGTGGCTGATGAGCTGGCAAGTGTCTATGGGATCTATACCAGGGCGGGAGCCCACTGTGCCCCTCTCATGCACCGGGCTCTTGGAACGGTGGAGCAGGGAGCAGTGCGTTTTTCCATGTCCCATTATAATAAGAAAGAAGAAATTGATGAAGCCATTGGGGCGGTGAGGGAGCTGAGCCTATGAATTTGAAACAATTGGAAGCGTTTGTGTGTGTAGCGGAGGAAAAAAGCTTTTCGGCGGCTGCCAAGAAGCTTTATTTAACCCAGCCTACGGTAAGCGCCCATATCAGCTCTTTGGAAAAGGAATTGGGGGTCCGGCTGCTTGTCCGCACCACAAAGGAGGTGGAGTTGTCCCAGGAGGGAGAGCTGCTTTATGGCAATGCAAGGCGAATGCTGCAGCTGGAAAAAAATATCCTCCGGGATTTCACTCAGAAGGATTTAAAAACAGCCAATAAAATCATAGTGGGCGCTTCCACGGTTCCCGGACAGTATATTCTGCCTCAGATTCTTTCTCTGTTTTCCAGAACCTATCCTGGAAACCAGCTGGAATTAAGGGAGGCGGACAGCATGGAAGTGGTCCGGATGGTTCAGGATGGACAGGTGGAAATCGGCTTTACAGGAACCATAGGTTCTGATCCTACCTGCGTGTTTGAACCTTTTTATTCTGACCGTCTGGTGATTATTACACCCAATAATGAAAAATACCACCAATATGAGGAAACCGGGTTTCCCATAGAACAGCTTTATGAGGAGCGGTGGATCGTCCGGGAGGAAGGCTCCGGCACAAGAAAGGAAGCGGAGCGTCATTTACAGGAAATGGGTGTGGATTTAAGCCGTCTGGAAATCGTGGCAACCATCAGCAATCAGCAAACCATTAAAAAATCAGTAGAGGGAGCTATGGGCATTTCCATCATATCCGGTGCAGCTGTGGATGATTATGTAGAGCAGGGATCCCTGCTCNNCTCACTGGGGGCCGAAGAAGTTTACCGGAAATTATACATGGTATGGAGCAAAAATCACAAGCCCGGTAAGGCAGCCAGATTATTCATTCGTTTTGTCAGGGAACTATATGCGTATTTATAGAGTCTGCCTATAAGACTGCAATAACCGATGATGCAGGAATTATTATGAAAACGCAGGTAAGAGACTATGAGAAAAAAAGAACAAAAAATTGTTATCACTTTCCGCACGACGGCGGAGGCCATTGCCTTAGAAGCCCAATGCCAGAAAGAGGGAATACCGGGACGGCTCATTCCGGTTCCCAGACAGATATCTTCCGGCTGTGGACTTTCCCGGGCTATGCCCACTGACTGGGAGGGAGACATCGGACAGTGGATGGAGAATAGAGGCCTTCGCTGGGAAAAGTATGGGGAATACCTGATCTGATTTGTTCCACGATATATGTGAAGAATTTAACAAATTTAAGAAAAAAGAGTCAGAAGGGGACAGCTGCGGCTGCTTTATTCCGGCTCTTTTTTTGTAAATATGCAAATGGAAAATTTATTTATAGATAAAATCTATGAATTATTTGCCGACAATTAAGGTTAAACAGGTAAAATAACTATAAAATTATGGTAAATGCACAAAAAACAAATGGGTATTGACAAATAGTTGTACAATATGATATAGTCAACCTGTCACAAATTACAGGATTTTTTAGTATCAGTATTTAGAGGAACTTATATATGCTCATAATTGGTTGAGCGTCTCTACCAACTACCGTAATAGTTGCCTATAAGTTTCCACGCCATAATAAGCCCAGATTTTTTGTTGTGTTTTTATGATGAGCGTGTGAACGGATGGAATTAACGGTGGTTTTTTATTGCGCAAAATTTTTCGGAATGAATGGAACGCCGCAATTATGGCTGCCGTATTTTTGATTTTTCTGATACGGAATGGGAGGTTCTATGACTGGTGGTAAGAATTTTGTTNNACGTTTGTTACAGTGAGGATGTCCTCACGATAAAGACGGTGGAGCAGGGATACTTAGTTTGCCGGGACGGGAAGTCGGCAGGGATTTATAAAGAGCTTCCGGAGCAGTTTCAGGATTATCCTATGGAGGACTTGGGGGATATGCTCATTGTCCCCGGACTTGTGGATCTTCACATCCATGCGCCTCAGTTTGCCTTTCGCGGTTTGGGAATGGATCTGGAGCTTTTGGATTGGCTGAACACGAATACATTTCCGGAGGAAGCCAAGTATGCCGATCTGGAATATGCAAAAAAGGCATATGGAATTTTTGCAGAATCCATGAAAAAAAGTGCTACTACAAGGGCCTGTATCTTTGGAACCATCCACAGGCCGGCCACAGAGCTTTTAATGGATCTGATGGAGGAAACCGGTTTAAAGACCATGATCGGCAAGGTCAATATGGATCGGAATTCGCCGGATTATTTGCGGGAACAGGGAGCAGAAGAGTCGGAGCTGGAAACCCTCCGCTGGCTTAAGGAAACCGGATCCAAATATGAGAACGTAATGCCTATCTTAACCCCCCGGTTCATTCCGTCCTGTACGGACGATTTAATGGAACGGCTGGGAAGGCTGCAGAAGGAGTACGGGCTCCCGGTTCAGTCTCATTTGTCGGAAAATCAGGGTGAGGTCGCGTGGGTAAAGGAGCTTTGCCCGGTCTCTGAATTTTATGGTGATGCTTATGATCAGTTCGGCCTGTTCGGAGAAAACGGGAAAACCGTTATGGCTCATTGTGTTTCTTCTTCAGAAGAGGAAATTAAATTAATAAAAGAGCGTGGGGTTTATATCGCTCATTGCCCGCAGTCTAATACCAACTTATCTTCTGGGATCGCTCCGGTCAGAACTTATCTGGACCGTGAGTTGAATGTGGGACTTGGAACTGACGTGGCAGGAGGAAGCGGAGAATCCATTTTCCGCGCTATGGCAGATGCCATTCAGGTGTCAAAGCTTAGATGGAGGCTAAAAGATGAAAGCTTAAAGCCACTTACCGTGGAAGAGGCATTTTATTTAGGAACCTTAGGCGGAGGCTCTTTCTTTGGAAAGGTGGGAAGCTTCCTGGAAGGCTATGAATTTGATGCTTTGATTCTGGATGACAGCGGTTTGCCTCATCCTCAGGAACTTAACTTAAGGGAGAGACTGGAGCGGTTCATCTATCTGTCCGATGACAGGCATTTAAAGGGGAAATATACGGGGGGAAATAGAATTTTTTAGCTTTATTTATTAAAAAAGAACTGCATGGAGCAGATCTTAATACAGCAAAGAAAATATTCTAACTATCAAGGAGGTAAGTATGGAAACACAAAAAAGCGGAGGACTCTTAGAGCGGGTATTTCACTTATCTGAGAATCACACAGATGCAAGGACCGAGATCGTAGCCGGCGTAACCACATTTATGACAATGGCTTATATCCTGGCAGTCAACCCAAGCATCTTAAGTGCAGCGGGAATGGACAGCGGGGCTGTTTTTACAGCTACTGCTCTTGCATCACTGTTTGCTACCCTTTTAATGGCAGGGCTTGCAAATTATCCCTTCGTACTAGCACCAGGTATGGGACTTAATGCGTATTTCGCATATACCGTAGNNCCGTAGTCCTTAACATGGGCTATACCTGGGAGATCGCATTGACCGCCGTATTCGTTGAAGGTATTATTTTCATCATTCTTTCACTGACGAATGTACGAGAGGCGATTTTTAATGCGATTCCAATGAATTTAAAGCATGCCGTATCCGTTGGTATCGGTTTGTTTATCGCATTCATCGGTCTGCAGAATGCAAAGATCGTTGTGGATGGAGCAACTCTTGTTACTATGTTTTCTTTCAAAAGTTCTCTGGCGGATGGTTCTTTCCAGACCGTTGGTATTACCGTATTACTTGCGATTATCGGCATTCTGATTACAGCCGTGCTGGTAGTAAAAAATGTAAAAGGCAACATTTTGTGGGGTATTATTATTACATGGGTTCTGGGTATGATCTGCCAGGCCATCGGCTTGTACAGACCGAATCCAGAGCTGGGTATGTTCAGCGTATTCCCTAACTTTTCAGCAGGTTTTGGAATTCCGGATATGTCCCCGACCTTTTTTAAGCTGGATTTCTCCAAAATCCTTTCTCTTGATTTCCTGGTAGTAATGTTTGCATTCCTGTTTGTTGACGTATTTGATACACTGGGAACCTTAATCGGTGTGGCTTCCAAGGCGGATATGCTGGATAAGGAAGGAAAACTTCCCCGAATCAAGGGCGCATTAATGGCAGATGCTGTTGGTACGACTGCAGGTGCAATATTCGGTACCTCCACTACCACCACCTTTGTAGAAAGTGCTGCCGGTGTTGCAGAAGGCGGCAGAACCGGATTAACAGCAGTGGTTGCAGCCATCTTATTTGGCTTGTCCCTGTTCTTATCCCCGATTTTCTTAGCCATTCCGTCCTTTGCTACGGCTCCTGCTCTGGTAGTGGTAGGATTCTTAATGTTGACTTCCGTCACAAAGGTTGACTTTGCAGATTTCACAGAGGCAATTCCATGCTATATCGCAATTATTGCTATGCCTTTTATGTACAGTATTTCCGAGGGAATCTCCATGGGAGTTATCTCTTATGTCGTTATTAATGTGTTAACAGGCAAAGCAAAAGAAAAGAAAATCAGTACCCTTATGTATGTTCTAGCAGTATTGTTTGTGCTAAAATATATATTAATATAATAATATAAAACAACCCAATAAAGCAGTCTGATTAAAATCAGAACAACCGGTCAACAGACACAGGGACTGGCGGCGACATCACTTTGATAAGCGTTTTCTGCTTTGAAAAAGTCTCGT
>DJBG01000230.1 GCA_002429965.1 Hungatella sp. UBA5982 | reverse complement strand
TCCTTCATATGAGTTTCCTGCCGTATGATAAAATACCGCAGATGCACGATAAATCTGGAGTAATATAATGAATTTTCATCCAGTATCAATTGAAAATGGTAGCTGACAATATCCAGGATCCGGCTGATGATTTCTGTAATTTTTAAGGTATCACTCATATCCTGACTTTCAAATTGTGCATTTACAAAATGAAGGGCTATAAAAGATGCCTCCTGAGGCGGCAATTTTACTTTAAGGCGTTCCTCAATTAATTTCACCCCCTTACCTCCGATTTCATATTCCCTTGGATATAAGTGGGGGACTTCCCATTGCAGCGGATTATCCACATTCTGACTTTTCTTCGCCCGCTCAATAGCAAAATACAGATGATCAGCAAGTATGATCAGAATAGAGGCATGAAGCTGTTTTTCCAATATCCTGGAGCCATATTGAATGATTTCTTCCGTGACGGAAACGATGTCTTCCGACAGGTTCTGAACCATGGGAGCCAGACGTTTATTGCTGTCATTGATGAAAAGCTTATTGACAGAAGATTCTGTAACCATATCTCCCTTCTTCCGGTTAAAACCGATCCCATTTCCAAACAGCACGACTTCGTTATGATTCTCATCGTAGGCAAGAACGATGTTATTATTCAGTGATTTAACAAACTCGAACATAAAACACCTCCTTTCTCGTTAGAATTCTTCCTTTTAAATTTACTTCAGTTAAAAATTATTTAAAAATAGGATAAAAAAAATCACCAAACGCCAATATCCCCTATTATGTGGATATTTGCATTTGATGATGCCTGATCGAGTCAGTAACACTCACTATTTACTTGTCTTTAATATAGCATTTTACCGTCATATTGTCAAGAGAATGATTCTAAAGTTTAAACGAACCCGCCAAAACGTTATCCAGAAAAATATCGGACCAGTAATATTATTGCAGTTTTACCGAAATCTTCCCACTAAACAGCCCTCCTGTAAAATATGCCCTTGCATAGCAGCCAATAAATCCCGCTNNGCCCGGCAGATCCAACAGGCAATCCAAAGCATAAACATTGAATTGATAGAGGTGGGACCAGTTGAAAGGCGGTTTCGGCCCGCGGTATCTGTTTCTTCCGTATCCGCGTCCCTGAGTTGCCCCGTTCAGTTCTGTAATATAGGGTCCGTGAGGTATATTTTGGGGGATTATCTCCATGACGGGAATATTCCAAATAACCCAATGGTTATATGCAGGAATGGGGTGTCCCATATCATCCATTATGATAGCCAGGGACTTGGCGTTTTCATTTATGGAGGACAGATTCAGTTCTGGAGAAATATCCTCTCCACGCCCTGTGTATTGTATCGGTATGACGGCTTCGTTCTTAAAAGCCGGACTGGTTACTGTTAGTTGATTTTTCATCTTATCATCCTTTTCTAAGTGAAACAGCCAGTAAATCCACGTTCTGTTTTTGCCCTATCTGTGTGAAATACGGCATATTCAGCCGTATTTCACGCTTCCTCATCAAATGCCTCCAAAGCTATGGGCAAGGACTTAACAATTGTATTCCCAACAGCGGGTAATCCTACCAGAATACTGCTTATAATTTCTTCTCTTGTTGCCCCATTGGATTTTGCCATTTTAACATGGAACGGCAATCCGCTTTCAAGACCCACGGCAGCCATCACCGCAAGATAGGCGAGTTCTTCCGTCTTCTTATCCAGTGCACTTGCACCGTCCACTTTTTGTACCATTTCCATCCAAGCCTTTTGTACTTCAGGAGCCTCTTTTGCAAAGACTTGAAACGCTTTACTAACCTGCATATAATCACCTCCCCTTTATTAACTATTGAAATGTCCCTTCCATGCCGGAAGCTTTTTCATGCTGCTTTCGGCCATTTGGACCGCAGCCTTTTCATCAATCCCCTGTGTTTTAATGATAAAGTTAATCGTGCCTGCCTTCTTTTCTTCAAACGACTGCATGGAACCATCAGGGCGGGCACAGTGTACGCAATAGTCTTTCGTTGTGTCACCGCATGCAAATTCAGAAGCCTCTACCATTGGCATACCGCAAGCAATACAAACTTTCATTTTATATCCTCCTTTTATTTTTTAATCAATTCTAAAAAAGTTTCCGTTAGTTCCGGGCCATACCGCTCTAAAACCGGCGATTCCGGCGAAAACAAATCTTTGTTTAACAAATAATAATGGACCAATCCCATCCACGTATTAAACAACAGGTGAACAGGAAGATTCTTAATTGTGTTGTTTTCGCGTTCAAATACCTTGTTAAAATGGTAGGCGACAATGGATTGAATATTTGAAAATGTTAATCTTGCATCCTCCGGCAATAAACTCCTTTCAGCGATCAATCGGATATAAAACTTTTCGTGCCTGGCTAAAACATCTAAATGGGTCTTTAACAGCTCCTCAATATTATCTTTTGTTTCCGCCAGCCGATGTATCTCTGATCCCAATGCATCACCAAAATCCTGTATCAGACAGCACAGCAGTTCATCCAGTGACGAAAAATGAACGAATATTGTACCGTGAGATACGCCCGCTTCCTTTGCGATAACAGCCGTTGTAGCTGAAAAGCCTTGTTCAGAATAAACCTGATATGCTGTTTCAATTATCTTTTTTCGAGTATTTTCTTTTTGCAGCTGCCTTTTTGACTTCAAATAATGACCTCCAACTCAATGAGTATGCACTCATTATAATTAGTTTTTTATAAAGTGTCAAGATATATTTTTTAAAGACCCCTGCAAAATGTTTTCAAATCGCCTAACCCGAATTCTGATTTTAATTTTTCATACCTTGCTTTCTCATGTTCCAAAACATCAAAAAGAGGATTATATAAGCAATGCTGTAAGACATCAGCATCTTTCAACACTTCATCAAACGGTGAGTGTGTCGTTCCTTTGCTGCTGTGGTTATATATGGCACTGCAAATAATATCAACTTCATTTTCAGTAAAAACCTTCAAATCGNNTACAGAATTTCTCTCGCCATAATCGAGCCTTTATGTGCATGTTCTTTTGTATCCATAGCTGCATATGAATAAATATCATGCAGCATTCCAGCGATAGTTGCTAATTCGGCATTTTCATTTCTTTTTAATGCGATTAGTGTACAAGCCTGTGAAACACCGTACAAATGCAGATAGCCACATCTTCTTTCAGTAGTATCAGTCATAGTTAAAAGTACAGTATCAACATATTCACGAACTTTTTCGATTCGATTCACGCCTCTTCCTCCCTGTTCTCTTAAAGAATTTCGTATATCTTTGAATCCTTCCGCTTTAACATTACATATTACTTATATATAACTAGTTATATATGATGTTTTAATTATCAATCATCATTTTAAACGACACACACTTCCATAATTATACTTCTCTTAGTATTCCATTCCGGCTTCTATGTCATAGTTTTGCATAATGGTAGCATAAAGCATTATAGATCGCAATATAAAAAGCAGCAGTCTTTAGAAATTATCTTTCAAGACTACCGCTCTTAGTTAACGCATCAACTGCAAATTTAAAGATATAACTCTGCTATTTTATAGCACCTATTTATAAATTCTCAAATGGTTCCAGCACTTTATCAATCCTTGCCATCATTTCATCATCAATATCCCAGGTTGTACATTGGATATTCTGTTCAAGCTGCTCCACAGTAGAAGCTCCTCCAATAATAGAAGTAACCTCTTCCTTCTGCCTCAGCCAGTTAAAAGCAACTTCATTCATTGGTTTTCCATATGCTTCAGCAATCTTCTTAATCTGTTCTGCGCCATCAAAATACTGTCTGAATGATGGCCCTACCAGCTTGGGATTTGCATTCCTGATATCATTTTCAG
Organism: Hungatella sp. UBA5982; assembly: GCA_002429965.1. Lineage (GTDB taxonomy): Bacteria > Bacillota > Clostridia > Lachnospirales > Lachnospiraceae > Lacrimispora. The sequence continues at coordinate 3,493 of DJBG01000230.1, read as the reverse complement.
AGAAATTTGACTCCGAATGGAATTTCCCAGCCAGAAGCCCCTGGAACAGTGGGCTGTACGGCAAAAATGCCTGACCGAACTTCCGCACATTGGGCAGTACCTCTTTTTCTGTTTTATATTCCAAAGGAATGTTGTGATAGCTGTCTGTATTCCGTTCCAGCATATTGTAAAGACTCTGCTGACAATGCACATCTGTATATTCCATCATCTTTTCTACATCTGCCTGTGAAAAATTACTCAATCCTACATATCGGATCTTTCCGGCCCTNNCATCTGATAGATATCCACATGGTCCGTCTGAAGTCTGATCAATGTCTCATCAATCTCTTTTAGCAGGCTCACTTTTGAGAGATTATTCGTTGTCTCATGCTTCTCATTCCATAGCAGACCGCCTTTGGAAGCAATCAGCACATTATTTCTGTGACCGCCTTCCTTCAGTGCTGCTCCCAGAACCGTTTCCGAATGTCCCCAGCCATAAACCGGCGCCACATCGAAGAAATTTACTCCCATTTCAATCGCTGCATGAATAATCCGGGATGATTTCTTATCATCCATGGAATCCCAATCGCCTCCAAAATTCCAGCACCCAATTCCAATTACTGAGATTCTTTCAGCAATTTTTCCAACCTTCTTGTAAATCATAGCCTTTTCCTCCATCTATCAGCTTTTCCGCATTTTATCAATCACAACTGCGATTGCAATTAACGAGCCTATAATAATTTCCATGATAAACGAATTGATTCCAAGCAATGTTCCGCCCTGACGCAGAGTTGCCATGATCATAGCGCCAAGAACGGTACCAATCACGGAACCTTCCCCACCATCTAAACTCGCACCACCTACAACAGAAGCAGCGATTGCATCAAGCTCATACCCAACACCCGAGGTTGGTACCCCATTGCCAAGACGGGCTGCCATCAGAATGCCAGCAATTCCACAGACAATCGAAGAGAATATATACACCCCATACACCGTTGAAGAAATATTGATTCCGCTTAATCTTGCAGATTCTTTATTACTTCCATATGCATAGATATTCCTTCCAAACACAGTTCTTCCTGTAATGAAAATGCCCAGGAATATAATCGCGAGCCAGGTCAGGAACATATTGGGAATTCCCAANNACAATCCAACTAACATACTTGCGCCTATGGCAATGAGGATTGATACAATGACCGGGATCCCGCTTACCATGCACATGGAAACCACAATTCCCGATAAACCGACGACTGAGCCAACTGACAAATCAATACCGGATGACGTAATGACAAAGGTCATACCGATTGCTATAATCCCATATATGGAAGCCTGTTTTAACAGCTTCATAAGTGTATCCACCTTTAAAAATACCGGCGACTTCACACCAAAGAACAAAAATAAAGCAAATAAAATTCCCACCAACAGCAGCTCTGTCTGAAAACGAGTCAGTAACAGATTTTGTTTTTTCTTCTCCGCCATAGTCTCTATGACTCCTTTCCTTTCATACCCGATGCATAACGCATGATGTTTTCATCGGTAAACTCTTCCCGGGTAATGATTCCCATTTGACGTCCTTCATACATCACCATCATTCTGTTTGCAAGTCCCATTACCTCCGGAAGATAGGAGGATATAATGATTATGGTCTTTCCTTCCTTAATCAGTGATTCAAATACTTTATAGATCTCAAGCTTCGCCCCCACATCAACGCCGACTGTGGGCTCATCAAAGATAAACAAATCACTATCCTGGGCCAGCCATTTCGATATAACTACCTTCTGCTGATTGCCTCCTGACAGATTCTTTACCCGCTGATAGACCGTAGGTGTCTTTGTCCTGAGTTTTTCTACATAATGACGGGCGATTTGTTCGCCTTTGCCTTTATTCATGATTCCCAGATGAGTGATTTGGCGTACTGCAACCATATTGGTATTGTCTGCAACCGACATGCCCAGTGCCAGCCCCTGAGCCCGCCTGTCTTCCGGGAGCAGTGCGATTCCAGACTGGATTCCTTGAACTGGTCTGGTGAAATCCGCCGGTTTCCCCATAAAGGTCACTTTTCCCGAATCTTTGGCATCGGCACCGAAAATCGCTCTCACAATTTCAGTCCGTCCTGAACCCACCAAACCAAACATGCCAAAGATCTCGCCGCGCTTCACCTCAAAGCTGACATTCTGAAAGGATGTTCCCCTTGAAATATTCTCTACCTTAAGAATCGTCTCACCCGGTTGTACGTGCTCTATCTGATACATATCATTTACATTTCTTCCCACCATCATGGAAATTAAGTGGTCTTCATCCGTATTTTCAATCTCAACTGTTCCCACAAGGCATCCGTCCTTTAAAACAGTTGCCCGGTCACAGATACTGAATATTTCTTCCATACGGTGTGAGATATACAAAACTCCTACGCCGTCTTGTTTCAGCTTATCGATAATTCCAAATAGCTGTTTCGTCTCATCTGCTGTCAGCAGTGCTGTCGGTTCATCAAAAATGACCGCCCTTGCCTTTTGATGCATGGTCTTTCCAATTGCTACCATCTCCTGCTGCGCCACTGACAGCGTTCTGATAATCGCCTTGGGATCCACATGCACTTCGATGGAGTCCAGTGTTTCTTTTGTTTCTTTATACATGCGGGTATAATCTACGGTACCAAATTTTGATCTGGGCAGCTGCCCCATAAAGAAGTTCTCAGCTACAGAAAGATGCTGTGCCAGATTCACATCCTGATACACTGCCCCCAATCCCAGTGATTGTGCATGAAAAGGGGATTTGATATCTTTTTTCTCACCGTTTAAATAGATTTCTCCCTCTGTTTTGGCATAGACCCCCATCAGTATTTTAATAATTGTGGATTTACCCGCACCATTCTCACCTACCAGTGCATGCACTTCTCCTGGAAGGAGCTCCAGGTCTACGCCGGAAAGAGCGCGTACACCTGGAAACTCCTTTACAATTCCTTTCATGGAGACAATGGGTGTTATTTGTTCCTGCATTTGCCAACCTCCATAAACTTTAGGCAATTGACCTTTATTATTTGCCCGGGTACAGCAGCTTCTGCACATCTGGCACGTCCAAATTGTCTTTGGTTACCAGAGTCGTANNATTCTTACCTTTTAAAGATGCAATTACGGAAAGTACACCTTCATATCCCATTCCGAATGGATCCTGAACAACGATTCCAGTTAATGCACCATTTTTAATTGCTTCGATTTCCGTGTCATCAGAGTCAAATGCATAGGCAATGATACTTCCGGACTTCTCATTCTGTGCAATCGAATTCGCAATGCCATCTCCCATGTGGTTATTATCTCCGAAGATTCCAATCAGATCTGAGTTTGCGAGAATCAGATTGTCAACTGCATCCTGTGCTTTTGCAATATCGTTGTCACAATACTGGGTCTCTATCATTGTAATATTAGGAACCAGTTCTTTCACCTTATCTGCAAATCCCTCACAACGTGCCTGATTAACGGCAGAACCGGAGTCTGCACTGATCACTGCGACCTTTTTA
>DJBG01000159.1 GCA_002429965.1 Hungatella sp. UBA5982 | reverse complement strand
AGAAGGAAATATGGATATCTGCATAGCAGATGGGAAGATTGCCGGTATGGGAGAACGGCTTAAGCTGGATGCCCTTCCCGTTTCAAAGGAGGATGTAGTAATCGACGCTTCCGGTTTTATCGTTGCCCCGGGGTTTGTTGATGTCCATGTCCATTTCAGGGATCCTGGTCTTACTTATAAGGAGGATATCCAGACCGGAGCCAGAGCGGCGGCAAAAGGTGGATTTACCGCAGTAGTCTGTATGGCAAATACGAAGCCTCCCGTGGACAACGTGGAAACCCTTCAATATGTGATGCGGGAAGGGAAAAAGACAGGCATTCATGTGCTGCAGGCAGCAGCCGTATCCAGGGGTCTTCGTGGAAGAGAACTGACGGATATGGAGGAATTAAAGGCCAATGGAGCGGTGGGATTTACCGATGACGGGATTCCTCTCCTTGACGAGAAGCTGGNNAAGCTTGGATTCTTTGGTTCCCCGGCATTGGCGGAGGACTGCCTTGTTGCCAGGGACTGCATGATTGCCCTCCATACCGGTGCGGCGGTGGATATCCAGCATATCAGCTCCGCCGCCTCAGTTAAGATGGTGAAGCTTGCAAAGGAGCTGGGTGCCCATGTGCATGCGGAGGTAACCCCCCATCATTTCACCCTGACAGAGGAAGCGGTATTAAAGCATGGAACCATGGCAAAAATGAATCCGCCCCTTCGTACGGAAGAGGACCGCAAGGCCATTATCCAGGGATTAAAGGACGGAAGCATTGATATCATTGCAACGGACCACGCTCCTCACAGTACCGAGGAAAAGTCAAAGCAGCTGACCGAGGCTCCAAGCGGGATCATCGGACTTGAAACCGCACTGGGACTGGGAGTGACAAATTTAGTCCGGCCCGGACATTTAACTATGATGAAGCTGATGGAAAAGATGAGCTTAAATCCTTCGAAGCTGTACCGGCTGGATTTTGGATGCATAAAGGATGGAAGCGATGCGGATCTGGTGATTTTTGACCCCAATGAGGAATGGACAGTAGGAGAATATGCTTCTAAGTCTTCCAATTCTCCATTTACAGGAGAAAAATTATTCGGAAAGGTGAAATATACCATCTGCGGAGGCAGGATCGTTTTCCAGGATGAAAAAGACTGATTTTTACCGTATCAATAAGACCTTTTGTGAAAGGAGCTAAGAGGGGGCGAAAACATGGAGATAAAGGTACAGGATCCGTCGTCTGCCGCAGCTCCCAAAAGCGAGCCTGCGGCCGCGGACATTCAGCGTGCTGTGGTGGAAGCGGACATAAAGGGAAGGATCGAGGCCGGCGAACGGTTCATGGAAGAGCTGAGCCGAAGCGTCGAGGAGAACCGTGAGAAAAGGAGCGAGGAAGGCGGTGAGGACAGGAGGGAAACCAGACCGGCCCGGGATACTGCCGCCCTGTCAGATGAAAGCGCCTATTATAAGCTAAGCCCTGACGAGCTTTCTGATCTTGATAAAATGTGGGGAAAAGAAGAAGCCGAANNTGGCGTGGGGGCCGTCTGTCATAAAGCCTTTCCCTGAGGAACTGGAAGGACTTGCAGCGATTTATAAGGAGCTGCTGCAGGCAATCCTTGAGAATACCACAGCAAGAGTGCAGGAGGATCAGCTTGCCTTGCTGGAAGCCGCTTTATCGGATATTCTCATAAAAGTGCTGGTGGGGCGCATGGGGGAACTGGAATCCCTCTTTGGAAGTTTTGGATCCAAAAGCTCCATGGCTGCCTTAAAGGCTGCCCTTTACCGCAGCATTACAGGAAATACTTTAAGCAGTGGGGAGCTGGAAAGGATTTTTAAGGATCAGACGGAAAATGCCAGAGATACGGTTAAATTAAACCAGGGCAGCATTAGAACTCTTGTAAATGAATCTGGAAATGAAGCAGAACAGGGAATGATCTATCAGCCAGCCGGAGAGGGACGGATAAAGAATGATCCCCGGTTTACCTGGCGGATGCGAAGAGAGATCCCCCTGTCTGTTCTGGAAGGAAACGGATACCCAGGGAGTAAGACGGCCCATGGCGTCCAGGCCTCCATTTCCTCCATGGGAAAGAATACGGTTTATTCTCCTGCTGATCTTGAATCGGCCGAGGATTTTGCCGGGTATATGAACCACAGGGGCAATTTATTAAGGGCCTCCGGGCTCTCCGGAGGAAGTGAGGAGCTTTACGGGTTTCTGGCCGCATTAATGGCAATTAAATCCCAAACCTTTGGAGCTTATTCCGGGATCAATAAAGGACTGACTTCNNCTGACCTTAGGGAGGCGGTTGACCGGATGATCGATTTCTACATACAGGAGGCCTTTAAGCAGTCTGAGGGCGCCATGAAAAGGTATGGGGGCAGAAATACCCCCTTCCAGCCCAGGGCTGCTTACAAGATTTATTATTATATGATGAACCTCTATCAGACCACCAGGGATCTGCGGGAGACTGTAAACAAGGGGATAAGACATGCCTATCAGCAGTTCTTAAAGAAAAAAGAATACCTGGAAGACAGGGAAGATTCCGGATCTTTTTTTACAAAGGAGAAAAAGGATTCAAGGGAGGACTGGAAAGAGGGAAAACGGATTGTAGAACGGGATTGGAAAGAATTTTTGTCTTTTATGGGAAGAGAGGATTTAGGCGGGATTCCCTTAGGAATCATGGAGCTTAGCCCTTGGGGAATGCTTGCGGANNCAGAGAAAGGGAAAGTACGGCAAGCCCTGTTTTCCTGGCAGGAGCTGTTGCCGCAATTATCCTCCTGGTTTTATTTTTGTTCTTTCTTTAATTTTGATTTTTTTAACTGCAAATTTCTTCTTTACAGAAATACTTTAGTATGCTACCATGGTAACACATGAAATAAGAGGAGGATGCAATTATGAAAAAAGAAATTATAATAGCAGCAGTGTTAGGAGCAGCAGTCCTGCTTGGCGGCTGTTCCGGGCAAAAGAGCGGAGTTACGGCTTCTGCGGCTTCCGATACCGCTGCATCAACAGCAAAAGAGACCGGAAAGGAAACAGAATCGGCTGCCAATGCATTAATCGTAGGATTTGACCAGGATTTTCCGCCCATGGGCTTTGTTGGAGATAACGGAGAATATACCGGCTTTGATTTAGAGCTGGCGCAGGAGGTGGCAAACCGCCTTGGCAGGAAATTTGTTCCCCAGCCCATTGCATGGGATGCCAAGGACATGGAGCTGGAATCCGGAAATATTGACTGCATATGGAATGGCTTTACCATTACAGGTCGTGAGGAAGGCTATACCTGGACAAAACCCTATATGGAAAACAGCCAGGTGTTTGTGGTAGGAAAGGATTCCGGCATCAAGACGTTGGCAGATCTATCAGGAAAGATCGTTGAGGTTCAGGCGGATTCCTCCGCAGAAAAGGCGCTGCAGGCGGATGAGAAGCTCTCCGGGACCTTTGGAACCCTTCAGACAACGCCGGATTACAACACCGCGTTTATGGACCTGGAGATGGGAGCGGTGGATGCCATTGCAATGGATGTGATAGTGGCTGGGTATCAGATCGAGCAGAGGAAAGCGGATTTTATTATATTGGATGAAGCCCTTGCTGCTGAAGAATATGGTGTAGGCTTTAAGAAAGGCAATGACACTTTAAGGGATCAGGTTCAGGAACAGTTAGACGCTATGGCGGCTGACGGGACCCTTAAAAAGATCTCGGAGAAATGGTTCGGTAAGGATGTAACCACGGTTAATAAATAAAGGTAAAATGGGTTCCGGTCCCGCATTCATGGGCCGGACCTCATTTTTGAAAACATGGAGGAGAAATCATGGCTTTAACGAAGATATTTTCACAATTGGCAGGGGGAATGTGGGTCAGCATCCAGATATTTGTGGTGACGCTGGTCTTTTCTCTGCCCCTGGGACTGTTGGTATCCTTTGGAAGGATGTCGAAAAACACTGTCATACAGGCCATTGTTAAATTCTATATTTCAGTCATGAGGGGAACTCCATTGATGCTGCAGCTTATGGTGGTGTATTTCGGCCCCTACTATTTATTTGGCATGAAGGTGGGGAATGGGTACCGCCTCTGGGCCGCATTCATCGGCTTTGTCATCAACNNGGACAGTATGAGGCTGCAAAGCTTCTAGGCTATACGAAAACCCAGACCTTTTTCCGCATCATATTTCCCCAGGTGGTGAAGCGGATTCTACCATCTGTGACCAATGAGGTCATTACCCTGGTTAAAGACACCTCCCTGGCTTTTACCATCAGCGTTTTAGAGATGTTCGCAGTTGCCAAGGCCCTGGCCTCTTCCCAGACCAGCCTTATTCCCTTTGTAGCGGCAGGCTTGTTCTATTATATTTTTAACCTTATTGTTGCAGTAGGGATGGAATACATAGAAAAGCGGATGAACTATTATCAATAGGAGGAAGAAAAGATGTATTTACTGGAAATGAACCATGTGAAAAAAGCGTTTGATGGCCAGGGCGTACTTCGGGATATTTCCCTGTCGGTAGAGGAAGGCGAGATCGTATCCATCATCGGTCCATCCGGTTCGGGAAAATCCACCCTGCTCCGGTGCGCTACTATGCTGGAACAGATGGATGGGGGAGAACTTAACTATCTGGGAGAAAAGGCCGCATGGAATGGGCCCGAGGGAATGGCTGTTTATGCCAAAGGGGAAAAACGAAAGGAAATACAGAAGAATTACGGCCTGGTGTTCCAGAACTTTCATTTATTTCCCCATATGACGGTTATAAAAAATATTACCGATGCACCGATCCACGTGCAGAAACGGGATAAGGAAGAGGTTTTTTCCGAGGCAAAGGAGCTTCTTAAGAAGATGGGGCTGGAGGATAAGGCAGAAGCATATCCCTGCCAGCTTTCCGGAGGACAGTGCCAGCGGGTGGCCATAGCAAGGGCTCTTGCCTTAAATCCCAGAATCCTGTTTTTTGATGAACCGACTTCTGCCCTGGATCCGGAGCTTACGGGAGAGGTACTAAAGGTCATTAAATCCCTTGCCGACATGCACATTACCATGGTCATTGTGACCCATGAAATGGCTTTTGCCAGGGATATTTCTGACAGGATCATCTTTATGGCTGACGGAGTGATCGTCNNGAGGAGGGAACGCCGGAAGAAGTATTTTCCTCCAGCAATGTGCGGACCCAGAGCTTTCTTGGTAGGTATGGGGAAGGTTGATCGAAAAGATACTCTCTACAAATTCTATAGAAATTTGATATATAAAAATATAAAGATTTTTACCAAACCCTTGGAAAACTTTGCTTATGCATGTTTCAAGGGTCTGTTTTTTGCTGTTTGTTAATAACCTACAGCAGAAGCGCCATTTATTACTGTGTTTTATTGCGGCTTGTACGTCTTCGCATCTTACGGCATCTTTCGGCTCCACAATTATCCGCTGCATATGTTGATCTTCTGTTGAAAATAGTTCGTATTCTAATTGCGTAATTAAACCGCTTAAAGAGAATGCATGCAACACAAATCGGTCCGCCTTGGTAGAATATTTGAAAGAGTTACAGAAAGAGTCCCCATAAAAGGGAGGAGCCGGCAAGATCGGGGAATCCTGCCGGCTGTATGNNGAATTGTGACGGGAATATGATAGATCTGTGAAGAGTTTGTGAAAGAAAGTGGTAAATTGAAAACTTAATATTGAATAGTTGGTAAGCTTGATGGTACTCTAATAGTGAAGATTATTTATATAATATGCAATTGTTTTTATGAAAAGCAAAGGAGAACTTCAAAATGGAGAAACCGCGAGTTTTTACAATGCCTTTTTCAAGTATTTATCCGCTCTATATACAAAAAGCAGAGAAAAAAGGAAGAACAAAGGAAGAAGTAAATGAAATCATTTTTTGGCTTACCGGTTATGATGAACATTCATTACAACAACAAATAACGAATGAAGTGAATCTGGAGACGTTCTTTAAACAAGCACCTCATATTAATCCGAATTCTTCACTCATCAAAGGAGTAATATGTGGATATCGGGTAGAAGAAATAGAAGATGAATTAATGCAACAAATCCGCTATTTAGATAAACTAATTGATGAGTTAGCTAAAGGTAAAACAATGCAGAAAATACTAAGAGAATAAATGCTGCTTGATCTTTTACCTAAATACTGGACTTCTTATGAAAATGCCGGGAAGAGATGGATAAAACAGAAAACCAGCAGGCTGATTGAGACCTGCTGGACATTAAGTAATATTTATAATATTTGGACATGGAGAGCCTCAGCTTCACGCGGGATCTCAGTTTGAAAATTGGCATAAGCTACGATTACGTCTACTAATAAACCAGGGTGAAGTGAATGAAGAGGAACCGGGTTGCTATCTTTATCGCGAATAGTAGTTAAATTACTGATATTAAATTTTATTTGATTATCTGTATTATTAGGGTCGCCAATATAGAGAAGAGAGTTATCGATATCTACCCTTGCAATTCGATCTATAATAAAGTTCAGTGGCGGTTGGTTGTATTTTCTTGCAACGATTAAATATGCTTCAGACTGCGGCGGAATGAGCGTTTCATCAATTTGTGAAAATAAGGAATCTACCACCATGCCTTTTTCGATGTCGGATAAGAACATGTGATTGCCGAATGAATTTAGAATGACTGTG
>DJBG01000163.1 GCA_002429965.1 Hungatella sp. UBA5982 | reverse complement strand
CTGAGCCACACCCCGATAGTGAAAGCGTTTTCCATCTTTCTCTTAGTTGCTTTTTCGCAACGCAAGAGTTATTATATATGATGGATATCATTTTGTCAACATTATTTTAGAAAAAATTTCAAATTCGCTAATAAGCCTGTATTTATGCGGTTTTTTAAGAAAAATGCCCCTGAAATGGGAGGAACCGGCAGGTACATATAATGTTCCTGCCGGTTGAGTATGAAANNTAAAAGGGTGGGGTTCCTTTTCACTATTTAGTATACGCGGAAATTATGACGGAAGTTTGACTAAGCCATAAACATTTCATAAAAAAACTAAAAGAATTATGAGGAATATTTGAAAAAACAGAAAGTTTTCTTATTTCGGCCCTGGAATAAGAAATGAAAGAAGAGGTCGTCTCTTTTCCTTATATATGATATAATGCATCCAGATGAAAACATGGTACAGCTCATAAGAGAAAGAAGGAATTTGGAATGAAGTACTGGGAAGTTTATGAAAGCAAAATAGGGCCTCTTACCATCCTGTGTAACGATGAAGCGCTTTTAAGCATTGATTTTGGAAGGTTGGAGCCTGAGAATGCCGTAAGGGAGCGGACAGAGCTGATCGGGAGAGCGGAAGGCCAATTGGAAGAATATATGGCTGGAAAGAGAACAGTGTTTGATCTGCCTCTTAAGCCGGAGGGAACGGAATTTCAAAAAAAGGTTTGGAATGCCTTGTTACTGATTCCCTACGGAGAGACGAAAAGCTATAAGGATATTGCGGTCATGATTGATAATCCCAAAGGCTGCCGTGCGGTGGGCATGGCAAATAACCGCAATCCCATACCTATTATCATTCCTTGTCACCGGGTGATTGGGGCCAATGGAAGCCTGGTAGGATATGGCGGAGGCCTGGATATTAAAGTGACATTACTGGATCTGGAGCGCTCAGAAGCTTCCTAATTTAATTATTAAGAATTCATGGTGATTCTTTCAGTTCCTTTAATCCCCTATACATTTGATACAGATAATGTTATAATCCTCATCGTCACCAGGAATGAGATTGAGGATGATGAGGAGTGATTAAAATGAGAAAAAACAAAATGCTGGCAGTAATTGCCATTGCCATGGCAGTCATGATGGCGGCTACGGCCTGTGGATCAAAAGATAATGGGAAATCCTCGCAGGATAATCCTACAGAAGTCAGTGCTGCCGAGACGAAAGTAACAGGAGACAAATCAGCAGGTACGGATGAGACTACGTTAGGTGAGGATGAATCTGATAGTGAGGAAGACGGAACCGCCGAAACCACTGCTTCTGATGCAGGAAGCCTGTCTTCCGGAGTCTTTACTTCTAAATCTGGAAAATATCAGATCACGCCGCCCGGGGGCTGGACCATTGAAGACGATGGAGATGAAAGCACAGTCGCATTCGCTTCTCCCAACGGCAGTGATATGCTGGAAGTTATCTATGTAGAAGGAGATGAGGCCGACGGAGCCAGAGAGATCTATCCGGATACCATGGAAGAATACAAGGAATTTGTCAGCCGTGGCGAGGATATGGAATTTGTCCGCTATAATGTAGAAAACGGCAAAGACGGAAGCCAGACCTTCCGCTATGCGATCCGGTATAAGACTCCTCAGGATGGGGCACGCTATTATGCAATTTCCGGTTCCTACAATGCTGCTACAAAGAAATACATCAGTGCGGCAGGAACAGTTGAATCACCGGACAGTGCGGTAGAAGGCCAGATTGAAGCGGCTTTGGATACCTTGAAACTGAAATAAAGCTGGTATAAAATATTAATAAAACAGGGGCAAAAGCAGGAATATCTGCTTTTGCCCCTGTTTTTACAGTTTCATTAGGGTGCCGTTAAGAAGTGAAATATCCTCTTCCTGGTGGGTGCTTATGATGACCAGTTTGTCACGGGTCTTTTCTTTGATGTATTGAATTACGGTCAGTTTTGTGTTCTCATCAAGACCGGTAAATGGTTCATCCATTAAAATCATGTCACAAGGGACCGACAAGGCTCTTACAATGGCAACCCGGCGTTTCATTCCGCCGCTTAAGGTGGAAACGGGACGGGATAAGGCTTCTTCCGGAAGAAGCCTTAAAAGCTCTCCTCTGGCCTGTTTTCTGCTTCGGGAGGAACGGCCGGGAATTACCATGGTAATGTTGTCGACCGGGGTAAATGACTCACACAGACGGTTCTCCTGAAACACGGCGGAGGCTCTTGTGCCGTGAAGTCCTTCAACGAATCCGGAGTCGGCCTGTTCAAGTCCCAGCAGGATCCGGAAGAATGTGGTTTTCCCGGATCCTGAGGGTCCCATGAGACAGTAGATTGGACCGGATTGAAGGGAAAGATTTAACTGCATGAATACTTTTAGCGTTCCAAAGGACTTGGACAGATGATTCACCTTTAGTTCCATGGATCAAACCTCCTGTCTTTTATGGGATTTCCGGCCGGCATCCGCAAGGCTTAAAAGCCATAAAAAGAATTTTTCAAAAAGGGCGCTGATTACGATAATGACCAGGGTCCAGGCAAAAAGGTCCGCAGTACTTAAATAAATTTTTGCCATATAGAGTTTCTCACCGATGGAATGGGTTGGAACTCCGATCACTTCAGCGGCAACCCCGGATTTCCAGCCCATGCCCAAAGCCACTCTGCAGCCGCTTATGAGGTAGGGAAGAAGGGCGGGACGGTAGATATAAAGGAGCTTCTTTTTGCCTTGCATACGGAAAACCCGGGCCATTTCCAAAAGCTTTGGATCGGTGCTCATAAATCCTGCAATGGTATTTATGTAAATGATGGGGAATACCACAAGAAAGGCAATAAAAACGGACAAATTTTCAGAACCTACCCAGATCAGGGCCAGTATGACAAAAGAAGNNGCGGTTCCAGCAAATCCTTTAAAAGGGGGAATCGCCATGCAGCTCCCCCGGCCAGGATTCCTGACCCAAAGGCCAGAAGGAATCCAAGGCTTATCTTTCCAAAGGAGAGGGCAATGGTTTTCCAGAAGCCGGACATGGCTGCCTGAATCCATAAAGCCCGGATTACCTCCAAAGGGCCTACCAGTATGATGCTGTTGTNNGCAGCGTTCCGCCTACGGAAGACGGCTCCATATCGAAAAGAACCTTTAAGTATCCGCTTAACAGTGATTTCATCTGATCTCCATCTACATAGGTGATGCTGCAGTATGGGATAGCCTTTTCTGCGATCGGGGCTTTTTCAATGATTCCGGCAGCAGCCACCAAAGCTGCGGTTTCGGCTACATTGGCATTGGCAAATTCAGCGGATTCCTTATGTTCCGCCATAAAGGTGGCAATGGCTTCCCCATGGTCTTTTAACACGTCATTGCGGCAAATGGTAACTCCGGTCACCAGACTGCCGCCGCTTTCACCGGCTGTTGCATCCCACTCCTTTGTTAAGTCAAGAACCATTTTCAGGGAGTCATTCTGAGCCATGGCAGCTGTTACAAAGGGCTGGGGAAGAAGGCCCACTGTATCAGGCTTTTCCTTTAGGATAGAAGCGACCTCAGCGGCTTCGGATTTATATTCCAGTGTCACGTCGTCAGCGGTTAAGCCGTTGGCTTTCAGCACATGCTGAAGAGCATAGTCCGGCGTGGTTCCTTTGCCGGTTAAGTAAACGGTCTTTCCTTTTAAGTCTGCGGCTGTTTTAATGGAATCATCGGCGGATACCCCGTAGAGAACCCCCAGGGTGTTAATATCCAGGACGGTCACCTCATGATTGGTTTTGTTATAAATAATGGAGGCCATATTGGCGGGTACAAGTGCGACATCCAATTCTTTACTAACAATCTTTCCAAGGAGTTCGTCGGCAGCGGTCACCATGGTAAAATCATAGGAGCCTTTTGCATTGCCTTTTTCAGACTGGTCCATCAGCTTCACAAGGCCCATGGAGGTAGGCCCTTTTAACGAACCGATTTTTAAAGTATAGCTGTCAGCAGGGTTTTGGGCTTTGGACGTCTCTTTTGCTGTCTCAGAGGTGGATTCCTTTTCTGAAGCAGAGGTTACTTGGGTGTTTTCGGTGCCGCCCTTTGCACAGCCGGAGAGTAGGGCAGATGTTACGGCAAACGCCATTAATACTGATAATGCTTTTTTCATAATGATCCTCGCTTTCTGTCCGTACCTGTCATGGTTCTTTTTTCTTTACGGTCATCGAAAAAAACCCACACCAACAGGCATGGGATTTCCGGTTTACGTATTCTCCTCGCCTTCGCCGTCAGGGTTCCTTCCGGGTTAGTACGAACACCTTCAGTATATCATTATTCCCCCATATTTGTCAAAATATAGATACAGATATATGGGGAGATGTGGTATAATGTATATACCTATGTCTATCAAGTCTGACAGGAATGTGAAACACCCTACGGGTATACCTGTATGTCCAAAAAGCGTGGACGGTAACAATGAAAGGAGAAAATGGTATATGAATGAAGTATATGCAAAGCTTAATAATTGTTTGGAAAGTGTAAGGGAGAAGACTGACTTTGTCCCGGAAATAGCTCTGATCCTGGGGTCCGGCCTTGGGGAATATGCAGAGGAAATAAAGGTGGAGACCTCTGTTGATTATAAAGACATTGAAGGATTTCCGGTATCAACGGTGGCAGGCCATAAAGGAAGGTTTGTATTCGGATATGTGAACGATGTTCCGGTGGTTATCATGCAGGGACGGGTACATTTTTATGAGGGATATCCAATGACGGACGTGGTGCTTCCGGCCAGGCTTATGGGCCTTTTAGGAGCAAAGGTCCTGTTTCTGACCAATGCATGCGGCGGTGTCAATAAGGAGTTTCAACCGGGAGATTTCATGCTCTTAAGGGATCATATNNCGGTAGCTGCAAACCACATGGGGATGAAGGTTTGCGGTATTTCCTGCATCACCAATATGGCCTGCGGCATTACGGATCAGCCTTTAAGCCATGGAGAGGTACAGGAGACAGCAGACAGGGTTGCACCTTTGTTCAAACGGCTGATCACGGCTTCTATTACAAAGATCGCAGGTAAATAAAAGGAGGAGTTTTCTTATGGATCGGATGTTAGCAGACCGGATTCTGGCAGCATCAGGGGCGAAAAAGGCATCCCTGGTGCTGAAGAATGCAAGGGTGATCAATGTTTTTACGGCAGAACTGGAAGAAGGGGATATTGCCATAGAAGCTGGTTACATCGTAGGTGTGGGAGAATATGAGGGGCAGACAGAGATCGAGCTGGGGGGCGCGGTGGTTTGTCCGGGACTGATTGACGGTCACATCCACCTGGAAAGCTCCATGGTCGCACCGGGAGAGTTTGAGCGCTCCGTGGTGCCCCATGGGACCCAGGCGGTCATTACAGACCCTCACGAGATCGCCAACGTGGCGGGAGCGGAAGGAATCCGGTTTATGATGGAGCGGACCAAGGGTCTTACCCTTGATGTGTATTTCATGCTTCCTTCCTGTGTTCCGGCAACTGGTCTCGACGAATCAGGGGCTGTTCTGGCTGCAGAAAATCTTTCCCCTCTCTATGAAGAGGAACGGGTGCTGGGTCTTGCGGAGCTTATGAACTCCTACGGAACCGTAAGGGCAGACCGGGGGATCCTTGAAAAGGTAGAGGAAGCCAGGAACAGGAATCTCTTGATTGACGGTCATGCTCCAGGGCTTTCCGGCAGGGAATTAAATGCCTATGTGACCGCCGGAGTGCAGTCGGACCATGAATGCTCCGATTGGGAAGAGGCCATGGAAAAGCTTAAGAGAGGCCAGTGGATCATGATCCGGGAGGGCACGGCAGCCAGGAATTTAAAGGCCCTCATACCTCTGTTTAGGGAGCCTTATTACCACCGCTGCATGTTGGTCACTGATGACAAGCATCCAGGGGATTTAATCCGTCTGGGGCATTTGGACTATATCATAAGAGAGGCTATAAGCCTGGGAGCGGATCCAATTCATGCTGTCAAGATGGCATCCTTTCATGCGGCCCAATATTTCGGGCTTCGGGAGGTAGGAGCCGTAGCGCCGGGATATAAGGCAAATTTCATCGTTGTTT
Source organism: Hungatella sp. UBA5982 (assembly GCA_002429965.1). GTDB lineage: Bacteria > Bacillota > Clostridia > Lachnospirales > Lachnospiraceae > Lacrimispora. The sequence continues at coordinate 3,888 of DJBG01000163.1, read as the reverse complement.
CCGATCTCAAAGATTTTGAGGTAAAACAGGTATATAAAAACGGTAAGCTGGTAGCGGAAAATGGTGTGATGAAGGAGGAAATCCTTGCGGCAGAACAACGGAATGTGGAAACGCCTGTCAGGGTGGGAGATTCCTTCCATTTAGACGAGATCCGTCCTGAAAATTTCCATGTGGAGAAGAAAGGAAATACCATCCGGGTGCTTTGCCTCACTCCCGGGGAACTGACTACCACATCGCTTCTGTCCCCATGGGTGGAAAACGTAGGGGTCGCGCCCGGCGTCAGCATAGAACAGGACATCGTGAAAATGGCAGTACTGGAGCGCCATCATGGCACCGGCCATATGGGACTTGGCTTTTTAGGCGGGTATGGCTTAAAACGGGGAGCAGTGGCCACCAGCATAGCCCACGATTCCCATAACCTGATTGTTGCAGGAACCAATGACGAGGATATGGCTCTTGCCGCCAATACGGTGAGGAAGAACCGGGGCGGCTTAGCGGTGGTGGCCGATGGAAAGCTTTTAGGAGAGCTGCCTCTTCCCATAGCCGGGCTCATGAGTGAGGAGCCGGCGGAATGGGTCGATGAAAAGCTGGAGGAGCTAAAGGCCCAGACAAGAAACCTTGGAATCGGAGACAGCATCGATCCTTTCATGACCCTCGCCTTTGCCAGCCTTCCGGTGATTCCAAAGCTGCGGCTGAATACATATGGCCTTATTGACGTAGAGAAGCAGGAGATTGTAGAGACAATTATTACCTGTATTTGAAAAAGTACAGGAAACCGATAAAAAATTATTGATAAAAATATAACGATATGCGATAATATTTTAAAAGGGCAATCAAATGCAAGGTACTTAATTTGGAGGGAGAATATTCATGAGAGTAACAATATGTATAGGGAGCGCATGCCATTTAAAGGGTTCCAGAGAAATCATCGCCCAGCTGCAGACCCTTGTAAAAGAGAACCGCCTGGAGGATAAGGTGGATTTAAACGGTTCCTTTTGCTGCGGCGACTGCGTAAATGGCGTCTGTGTGACTGTGGAGGGTCAATTATACTCTTTAAAACCAGAAGATACAAAGGAGTTTTTTGACAAAGAGATCATGGGGAGGCTGTAATCATGGGAATCATTGATTTCAAGGCTACTAAATGCAAGCACTGTTATAAATGTATACGTAACTGCGAAGTCAAGGCAGTCATGATCCGGGATGAGCGGGCTGAAATTATGCCGGATAAGTGCATCTTATGCGGAAAATGCATGCAGGTCTGTCCCCAGTCGGCTAAAACTCTCATAAGTGATTTAGAACTGGTAAAGGGCTACATTGACGCAGGGATCCGGACGGTCATCTCCCTGGCCCCTTCTTACATGGGTTTGTTAAGCTATAAGACCATCGGCCAGGTAAACGGGGCGCTCCGGAAACTGGGATTTGACGACGTTAGGGAGACTTCGGAAGGAGCGGCTGTTGTAACATCGGAATATGCAAGGCTTTTACAGGAGGGGGAGATGGAGAACATCATCACCACCTGCTGTCCCAGCGTCAATGATTTGATTGAGATTTACTATCCCCAGCTGATCCCGTATATGGCTCCTGTGGTATCTCCTATGATTGCCCATGGAAAGATGATAAAAGAAGAACTGGGATCCGAGGTAAAGGTGGTTTTCCTCGGACCGTGCATAGCAAAGAAACAGGAAGCAGGAGACCCCCGCCATGACGGCTATATTGATGCTGTCTTAAATTTCAATGATATTTCCAGGTGGCTTTCCGAAGAGGAAATCACCATTGAAGACTGCGAGGATGTTCCCTTCACCAGTAATCCAAGAGTCAACCGCCTTTATCCGGTTACCAATGGAGTGGTGAATTCTGTTCTTGCCACGGAAGAGGGGCGGGACGGATACCGGAAGTTTTATGTCCATGGCAGCCTTAACTGCATGGATTTATGCGAAAGCATGCTTCGGGGAGGAATCAAGGGCTGCTTTATTGAGATGAATATGTGCTCCGGCGGCTGCATCAAAGGCCCTACCGTGGATGATGAGAGCGTATCCAGATTCAAGATCAAGCTTGATATGGAGGAAGCCATTGAAAAGGAACCGGTGCCAAGAGAGGAACTGGACCCTGTCATGGAACATATTTCCTTTAAGAAGCTGTTCATTGACCGTGCGCCAAGAGATGTCATGCCAAGTTCAGACCAGATCCAGGAGATATTAAAAATGACCGGAAAGACCAGGCCCGAGGATGAGTTAAACTGCGGCGCCTGCGGTTATTCCACCTGCCGGGAAAAGGCCATAGCAGTTTTCCAGAAAAAGGCGGAGCTTAATATGTGCATTCCGTTCATGCATGAAAAGTCGGAGTCCTTATCCAATCTCGTGATGCAAACCTCTCCCAATATTGTTTTGATTGTGGATAAAGATATGAAAATATTAGAGTATTCTGCGGTGGGTGAAAAGTATTTTGGAAAAACCAGGCAGGAAGCTTTAACCATGTATTTATATGAATTTATTGATCCTTCGGATTTCCAGTGGGTTTATAATACCCACCAGAAGATCCACGGAAAAAAGGTGACTTATGGAGAATACCATATTTCAACTCTTCAGAATATTCTTTATATAGATAAAGAAGATGTGGTATTAGCCCCCTTCATCGATATCACAAAAGAGGAAGATCAGGCAAGGCAGGAATACGAAAAGAAGCTGGAAACCATTGCTCTGGCGCAGAATGTCATTCACAAGCAGATGATGGTAGCCCAGGAAATTGCAGGTCTTTTGGGGGAAACCACGGCAGAGACCAAGACTACCTTAACAAAGCTTTGCAGATCCTTATTGGATGAGGGAAGTGAAAGTGAGGTTAAGTGATGGGAGTTACCGTTGATGTTGCATACACAAGCCTGAATAAATTTAAGGAAGTATTGTGCGGAGATAAAGGAGAGCTTTTGCAGACCGAGGATTCCAATATCATGATTCTCGCCGACGGCATGGGCAGCGGGGTAAAGGCCAACATTCTGGCAACCATGACCTCTAAGATTCTTGGCACCATGTTCCTAAACGGTGCGACCCTGGAAGAGTGCGTGGAAACCATTGTAGAGACCCTTCCGGTATGCCAGGTGCGCCAGGTAGCCTATTCGACCTTCAGTATCCTTCAGGTCTTTCATGACGGCGAAGCCTATCTGGTTGAATTTGATAATCCCGGCTGTATCTTCATCAGGGATGGGAATCTGGTTTCTATCCCTCAAAATGTCAGGGTTATCAGGGATAAAAGAATCAATGAATACCGTTTTAAGGTGAGAAAAGGAGACGCGCTGATCCTGATGAGTGACGGGACCATCCATGCAGGAGTGGGGAAACTTCTGAACTTTGGCTGGCTGTGGGAGGATGTTGCTTCCTATGCGGTGAAGCAGTACCGCCTGACCATATCCGCGGCCCGTCTTTCTTCTGTTTTGAGCAGTGCCTGTGATGAACTGTATCAGTACCGGCCCGGCGATGATACTACGGTTGCCGTAATGAGGATCATTGACCGCAAACCGGTGCATTTGATGACAGGCCCTCCCAGGAAGGCGGAGGATGANNACTAAGAAAGTCGTCTGCGGAGGGACCAGTGCCAATATTGTTTCCAGGGTAACCGAGAAGCAGTTGTCTGTTTCCCTGGATTATGACGACCCTGACATTCCGCCCATCGCTCATATCGACGGAATTGAACTGGTTACGGAAGGTGTTTTGACCTTAAACAGAGTTTTAAAGCTTTTAAGGCGTTATGTGATGAATGAATCCGTCACGGAGGAGTTTTTCCTGGAACTTGATAAACCAAACGGCGCTTCCATGGTAGCGAAGATGATTATTGAGGATTGTACGGAGCTTAATTTATACGTGGGAATGGCCATTAACAGTGCTTATCAGAACCCTG
>DJBG01000108.1 GCA_002429965.1 Hungatella sp. UBA5982 | reverse complement strand
AACATGAAAAAGATTACAGTTGCCCTTGCGGGCCTGGGAAGCAGAGGCAAGGATGCCTATGCGCCGGTTGCAAAGCTGCTTCCTGAAAAAATGGAGATCACTGCCATAGCGGATATTGATGAGGCAAAGGTGGAAGAGGTGGCCAGAGAATACGGGGTGCCGAAAGAACGGTGTTATTCCAGTGCAGAGGAGATGCTAAAACAGGAAAGGCTTGCTGATGTGATGTTTATCGCCACACAGGACAGGCAGCATGTGGGCCATGCTCTTCCGGCTCTTGAAAAGGGATATGATCTTTTGCTGGAAAAGCCTGTTTCACCGGATTTAGATGAATGCAGGGAGCTTTTAAAAACTGCCGGTGAAAGAGGGCGGAAGGTGGTAGTCTGCCATGTTCTGCGCTATACGCCTTTTTACACAAAGGTAAAAGAACTCATTGATTCCGGTGTGATCGGGGATGTGGTCACTGTTATGGGGATTGAAAATGTAGGCTACTGGCATCAGGCCCACAGCTTTGTCCGGGGAAACTGGAGAAACTCAGAGATAACCAGCCCCATGATTCTTCAAAAATGCTGTCATGATATGGACCTTTTATTGTGGCTGACAGGAAAGACCTGCGAGTCTGTTAACTCCTTTGGAAGTACCTATTTATTCAAGGAGGAAAAAGCACCGGAGGGCGCGGCAAAGCGCTGTCTGGATGGATGCGCAGCCAAGACGGAATGTCCCTTTGATGCGGAAAAGATTTACATAACCAATGAAAAGACCGGCATTGCCCATGGCAGGTCTGACTGGCCATGCAATGTACTTACCCTTCATCCTACGGAAGAATCGGTTATGGAAGCCATAAAGACCGGTCCTTATGGAAGATGTGTGTACCATTGCGATAACAATGTGGTGGATCACCAGGTAGTTAATTTAAATATGACAGACGGCTCTACCATCAGCTTTACCATGACAGGCTGCACGGATGAAAATTCCCGGTTTACCAGATTTATGGGAACAAAGGGAGAAATTGAAGCCAGTCTTCATTCCAATCTCATCACCATAAGGCCCTTTGGAAAGGAAAAGGAAACCATAGACGTTTCCAAATTATCCGATGATTTTTCCGGTCATGCCGGGGGCGACAACCGGATGGTGGAGCAGTTACTTGATATGGTCAGGGAAGGAACCGAGCCAAGCCATTCCATGACCACATTGGAAAAATCCCTGGAAAGCCATTATATTGCCCTTGCGGCAGAAGAGTCCAGAATCTCTGGAGGAAAGCTGATTCATTTAGAGGATATTCGTTAATTGGAAGGTTGAAAAAACACCTTTCTATAATATCAATAAAAAAAGGAGAGAGCAGATTATGAAGAGAACGAGAGGAATCAAAGTGCTGGCAATGGGAATGGCATTTGCCATGGCGGCAATGAGCCTTACCGCATGCAGTGGAGGAGGCGGAGCTTCCAAGGGAGGTACTGCGGCCTTAAGCTTCGGAATATGGGATGAAAAGCAGCGCCCGGTCATGGAAGCCATGGTCCAGGCCTACGAGAAAACCCATGAAAATGTAAAGATTGAGATTCAGCTTACGCCTTATAAAGGAGGAGAATACTGGACAAAGCTGGAGGCTGCGGCAACAGGAGGAACAGCGCCGGATGTATTCTGGATCAATGTACTCCATGCAGAGGATTATTATGACGGAGGAATCCTTCTGGATTTAAACGATTACTTGAAAAAATCGGACCTGGATTTAGGAAAGAATTTTCCGGAAGCGCTTGTAAAAGCCTATAATTTTGAGGATAAACAGATTGCCATACCAAAGGATTTTGATACCAATGCCCTGTGGTATAACAAGGATATCTTTGATAAAGCAGGAGTGGCATATCCTACTGATGACTGGACCTATGATGATCTTGCAGCGGCCTGCAAGGACTTAAAGGCAGCAGGTCTTGATTCAGGAGCCTATCCCTTTGCCTGCCCCATCGATTTCCAGACCTGGTATTACCCCACCGTATATGCGAACGGCGGCTGGATTCTAAATGCCGACAAAACAGAGACCGGCTATACAGATCCAAAGACCCAGGAAGGAATCCAGTGCTGGATCGATCTGATCAAAGAGGGTTATTCCCCGACAGCAGCCGCTTTGTCTGAGACCTCTGCCGATGCCATGTTTGAGGGCGGCCAGATTGCTATGGTTCTGGCAGGTTCCTATATGACACCGGAGTATACTTCCAATGATGCCATCAACACCAAGATCAACCTGGTAGAATTCCCGGCATTTAACGGGAAAGAGCCAAATGTCATTAACGGACTTGGCTATGCGGTGTTTGCAGGAAGTAAAAATAAGGATGCTGCAGCAGATTTTGCATTGTGGCTGGGAAGTGAAGAGGCTATGAAGATCCAGGGAGAAAGCGGTGTTGTCATTTCCGCACGGAATGATGCCCAGAAGTATTTTGCCGATTCCAATAAGGATTTAAACCTGGCTGCTTACACCAATCATTCCGGTGAAGCCAACCCCCTTCCTGTGTGCAAATCCGTGGCAGAGATCTATGATGTGGAATTAGAGGCGTTAAAGGCAGCTTATTCCGGCGAGAAGCCTTTGGCAGATGTATGCGCACAGCTTAAGACGGATGCAGATGCAATTCTGGCAAAAAATAAGAAGTAGGTGTATGGTATGCAGGGTACGACAAAAAAGAAAATAGCAAAGCGGCAATGGAAAGAATGGGGAGAGGGGTATTTATTTATAACACCTCTGTTGCTTGGAATCTTCATATTTTATATTTTTCCCTTCATTCAGAATTTCTGGTTCAGCTTTAATGAAGTGAATAAATTCAATGTAGCCACCTTTAATGGCCTTAACAACTATATAGAAATGTTTAAGGATAAAGAACTGTGGAGGGCTCTTGGCAATACACTTCTCTACGTGGGGATCACCGTGCCTTTAGGCCTTGCGTTATCCCTGTTTGTAGCGGCCCTGCTCAATACTAAAATCAGGGGAACTTCATTTTACCGGACCATTTATTTTCTGCCTTCTGTAACCATGTCGGCTGCAGTGGCAATGGTCTGGAGGTGGATTTATAATGAGCAGTACGGCCTTTTAAATGCGGCTGTGAAGGCTTTTGGCTTTTCTCCTCACGGCTGGATCACTGATCCCAAAACAGCCCTGTTCATGGTTATGATCGTTGGGATATGGGGAACCGTAGGCTATAACATGATCATTCTTTTAGCCGGTGCGCAGGGGATATCAAGGTCCTATTATGAGGCAGCGGCTGTGGATGGCGCAAGCGGTATCCGCCAGTTTTTCAAGATCACGGTTCCAATGCTGTCCCCGACCATATTTTTCGTTTTGATCACCTCTGTCATCGGCGGCTTTCAAGTGTTTGACACCATTTATATGATGATTGGAAAAGCAAATACTGCTTATCGGAGTACCCAGACCCTGGTCATGATATTCTACCGCAATGCGTTTGATTATGGTCACAAGGGTTATGCAGCAGCCATATCCATTTTAATCTTTTCTATTATCATGCTGGTAACGGTGATTCAGATGATAGGACAGAGAAAATGGGTCAATTACGACTAAAGGAGGTGCAAGATGAAAAGAACAAGCAGTCATAAAAAGCTATTGATCCATCTGATTCTGATTGCAGGAATCAGTATAACCGTGCTTCCGTTTCTTTGGATGCTGTGCACCTCATTTAAAACAAAGGGAGAGTCCATGGCGATCCCGCCCACGATTCTGCCTGAACGGTTTGTTACGGAGGCCTATTATAACGTTCTGACCGCACTTCCCTTTGGAAGGATCTATATGAACACCGTATTTTCCACGGTCATAACGGTTGCAGGGCAGGTAATGATCTGTACTCTGGCTGCTTATTCCTTTGCCAGGATTAAGTTTCCGGGAAGAGATATCCTGTTTTTGGTGGTGCTTTCCGTTCTGATGGTTCCGGGACAGATCTTTCTGGTGCCCCAGTATCTTATCATACAGAAGGCGGGGCTTTTAGATACCATGCCAGCCCTTTTTCTGCCCAACTTATTCAGCGCCTTTGGTACCTTTATGATGAGGCAGTTTTTCTTATCCCTTCCTNNTTTCCACTCTCCAGGGACAGCATACCAACGATTACCCGGCACAGATGGCAGGCGCTGTTCTGGCTGTCATTCCAATGATTGTTTTGTTTTTTGTTTTTCAGAAACAGTTCATAGAAGGAGTGGCACACACAGGAGTAAAAGGGTAAAGATCCGGTATCAAAATGTTTGATAGAATGTTAAGAGGCTTGTTTGAATCAGGGAAAGGAAAGCGGATCATATCTGCTTTCCTTTTCTTTTCATTGAGCCATGAAAGGACCTTTAAAACCGGAAGGTTTCTATAAAAGTTCTTCCTGAATATTTTTCAATGAGGGAAACTATAAGGTAATAAACAAAAGGAACTTTGCATATACTTGGTAATATATGGTTGATAAAAATATTTCTATAAAGGAGAGAACCAGTATGCCAAGAGGAGTAAGAAAGACACCACTTGAAAAACTTCAGGAAGAATTAAAAGAGGTCCAGGAAACGATTCAGCAATATAAGGACAGTCTGGTAATTTTAGGCGAAAAAGAGAAAGATGTTCAGGAGAAGATTAAGCTGGAACAATTTAAGGAAGTATCAACAATATTGGACGAGCATGAAATGTCGATCATGGATTTAAAGGAATTGCTTATTTCATCAAAAGCAGATTAAAATGCTTCGATGACTGAAGAAAGGATATGCAAATAAGGACGCAGTTTTA
>DJBG01000079.1 GCA_002429965.1 Hungatella sp. UBA5982 | reverse complement strand
CGCTGGTAAATACCACATGGGCTGCATCTGCATCGGCTATAATATTAAATTCAGCAGCCGGAGTCACATTCCCCAACTGATAGCAGCCTCCCATGAGTACAATTCTTTTTATCTTCGGTATAATGCGAGGTTCCATTCTCATGGCCATGGCAATATTGGTCAGAGGACCCGTTGGCACCAGAATAATGTCACCTTCCGATTCCATCAGTGTGCGGACGAGAAACAGTACCCCGTGCTCCGCCTCTTCCTCACTCTGTAACGGTTCAAAAACCGGACCGTCAAGCCCGCTTTCTCCATGGATATCTCCTGCAAGGAGTTGCTTATCCCGGATCATGGGCTGCCCGCAGCCGGCATAGACTGGGATATCCAACCCTAAGTACTGACAGATATTCAGGGCATTTCTTGTAGTTTTTTCAAGGGACTGGTTTCCTGCCACCACTGTGATGCCCAGCACCTCTATCCCGCTGTTTTTTCCTGCAAGTAATATGTTCACCGCATCATCGTGTCCCGGATCGCAGTCCAGGATAACTTTCTGTTTTTCCATTGATTATTCTCCTTTTTAAGCTTTTGCCAATGCACTCTTTTTTTTCTTTTCCCTTGCCATTTTAGATGCCATGGATACTGCCAGGGTGGCTATGGTCACCACATAAGGCATCAATAGTACCAGCTGAGACGGCACTCCGTAAGCCTGCAGCCTGGCTCCTATGGAATCTGTTAATCCGAACACCAGACATCCGGCTGCAGTCAGGATTGGGTGGGCGCCTCCGAAATACATAGCAGCCACTCCCATAAACCCCCTGGCATTGGTCATATTCTCCGTAAACATTTTGCTGTATCCCAAGGATAAATGGGCACCTGCCAGTCCTCCGATGAGTCCTGATATGGCAATGGCCCGGTATTTCATGGAATTTACATTGATCCCTGCTGTCTGTGCTGCCATTGGGAACTGGCCTACTGCCCTTAAGCGAAGGCCCCAGACTGTTTTATAAAATACAAACCAGATCAGAATGATCAGTACAATAACAAACCATTCGGTAATGCACCAGTTGTCAAAGATTTCTTTTAAAAATGGGACTTTCGCCAGAAAAGGAAGGCTGACTCTGGGGATTGCAATGATTCCCGGTTCTGAAAACGTACCGCTTTTTCCCAAAACGCTGTTTAAAAGAAACTTGGTGATCGCCAGTGCAAATAAATTGATTCCCATGCCGATAGCACAGATCTCCGCTTTATAACGGATATGGCCTACTGCCATGATCATGGCCATGATAAGCCCTGCGATCATGGCAACTACGACTCCCAGAAGCCAGCTTCCGGTTAAATAGCTGACCGCTACTGCCGCAAATGCACCGGTCAGCATGATTCCTTCCGTTCCGATATTCAGAATATCTGCCTGCTGGGTAATGGCTGCACACAATGCCGCATAAATAATAGGCGTGGCAGAACGAAAGGTTGCATATATCAAGGATACACTGAAAATTTTTCCTAAATCCATAGTCCTGCCTCCATCTATTTGCTCTTTTCCTTTTTATTTTTCTTATCCTTAAACTGAAACAAAAGTTCCATGGTTGCCACAATGATGAAAACTGCTGTTATGGTGTCAACAATCGATTTTGGTACACCGGTACTCTGCTGCATCCCCATGGCTCCTGATTTTAATACCGCCAGGAAGAAGGACATAAAGGGCGCAAAAACCAGATTGTTCTTAACGATCAGAGAAGCCAGCATGCCGTTGGAACCAAGCCCTGCCGCAAAATTATTCAGGAAATATCCGTGAACTCCCAAAACCTCAATGCAGCCTGCCATACCGCCCAATGCTCCGCTTAGCATCATGGACTGAATGAAAACCTTTTTGGGACTGATGCCCACATACTCCGCATGAGACGGGTTGGTTCCCACTGTTTTTACCTTATATCCAAAGGTGGTCTTGTTTAAGATCCAGATCATAAGAACCACTGTGATAATGGCTATGAAAAGTCCTGCATTGACACTGCTTGGTTTCATAAACTGAGGCAGGTTCACCGTCACCGGCAGAGACTGGGCATTGGCCACGCCCGCACTCATGGGACCGCTGACCAGATAAGAGGTTATGTACAGGGCTACGCTGTTCATGAGAATGGTCACACAAACCTCACTCACTCGGTAATAAGCCTTCAGCGCTGCCGGGATAAAGGCCCATAATGCCGCCACTGTCATAGCTCCCAGAAAGCAGACGATTAAGAGGATAGGGGCCGGAAGAAATGTCCAGTTGATTCCGATATATGCGGCAGTAATACCTCCCAGAAACACCTCACCTTCCACTCCTACGTTGAATGCTCCCGCTTTTGCAGCGACCGCAAAAGCACAGGAGGTGAGGAGAAGGGGAGTAAAGCTGGCCAGGGTGGTACCTATCTTAAGCTTCCCGTTAAATGCTCCACGCAGCAGTGCCCCATAGGCTTCCAGGGGATTTTCCCCGATGAATAGGATAAATAGGGCTCCGATTGCCAATGCGAGCAGCATGGTAAGTAAAATTTTCTGTATGCTCTTTACCGCTACCTTCATGTTGTACTTCCCCTTTCCTCAGCCGATGCAGTTCCGCCCATCATCAGTAATCCCAAGTTATCCTCGTTGGCTTCCTCTGCTTTCAGCCTTCCTGTTATCCTGCCTTCGTGCATGACAACGATCCGGTCTGAAAGGGACAAGATCTCCTCCAAGTCAGCGGAAACCAGCAAAACCCCCATTCCTTTGGATTTGACCTCCTGCAGAATTTTCCGGATGGATTCAATAGCTCCGATATCAACACCTCTGGTGGGCTGGGATGCAACCAGCAGCTTCCCCCCAATAGAAACTTCCCTTGCAACCACTACCTTCTGCGCATTTCCGCCTGACAGTGACTGGGTGGNNCAGACAGCTTTTTTGCATATTCCAGCGTTTCCTTATCATTGCGTACGACCCCTTGGCAAAAGGGAGCTTCCCCTACCTGTACGGCTATGAGGTTTTCCTTGATGCTCATGGACCGGTTTAAGCCTCTTGTATTGCGGTCTTCCGGAATATGAGACAGGCCGGCCTTCCGGATCTGTTTTGGACTAAGGCCCGCTATCTCTTTTCCGTCCAAGAGCACGCTTCCTTTCTCAACCTGCCGGAGTCCTGCAATTGCTTCAATCAGCTCACTTTGCCCGTTTCCGTCGATTCCCGCTATACCAACGATCTCTCCCTCCCGGACATCCAGTGATACCCCCCGGATCTTTGAGATCTCCTTTTCTCCGGAGACCCATACATCTTTCACTTCCAGAACCTTTTCCCCCGGCTTTGTCTGGGTTTTTTCAATATTTAAAAATACTTCCCTTCCGATCATCATTTTTGCAAGCTCTACAGGGGAAGTCTCTTCCTTATTTACGCTTCCAATATAATTACCCTGACGCATTACGCTGATTCGGTCAGAAATCTCCATGACCTCATTCAATTTATGAGAGATAAATACCAGGGATTTTCCATCTTTTCTTAAATTTTGAAGAATTACAAAAAGCTGTCTGGTTTCCTGAGGTGTCAGAACTGCCGTAGGCTCATCCAGAATGATCACATTGGCTCCTCTGGTTAAGGTTTTGATGATCTCAACCCTTTGTGCCTCACCCACTGATATCTGATTGATCTTTTTCCCAAGCTGGATATCCATTCCATACTGGCTGACATACTGTTCCACCGTTTTTCTTGCCTTATCAAAATCAATGGTGATTCCATGCCGGGGCTCAAATCCCAAAATAATGTTTTCCAATACCGTCAGTTCATTGACCAGCATAAATTCCTGATGCACCATTCCGATGCCTTTTTCAATGGCAATTTTAGGAAAGATGGATGGGATATGATCTCCATGGATCCGTATGCTTCCGTCATCAATGGGATACATACCGTAAAGCAGCTTCATCATGGTGGATTTTCCAGCTCCGTTTTCTCCGATCAGAGAATGGATCTCACCCTTTTTTAAGGTGAACTGCCCGTTCCTTACTGCATGGACATTTCCGAATGACTTTACAATATCCTTCATTTCAATTACATATTCGCTCAAACTTTCACCCTCTTCTTTATGTTAGTAGCCTTCTCCCGTACCTTATGATTGTAAAATGGTTTGGAAACCCGAGGGGAATCAGGAAATCCAAACCATTCTGCATTTTTTCAGTTCCTGCTATTTATTTGCACCGAAACCGGTATAATTCTCTACGACAATTTCTCCTGAAACGATCTTCTCTTCCAGTTCTTTTACTTTTTCCACAATATCTTCGGGGAATTTATCTCCCAGATGCTCTTTCATCACACTGAAATCGGTCAGGCCGACGCCTTCTTCCTTTATGGTCAGATAAGAAGTGGAATTTCCCTTAAATGTGTCTTCAACCACTGACTGGATTGCCAGATAGCAGGCTGTGTCCACACGCTTTACCATAGAGGTCAGCACGCTTCCCGGCTGGTCATTATCCTGGTTTAAATCTACGCCTATGGCATATTTTCCTGCTTCCTTTGCTCCTTCCAGAATTCCAGGGCCTGTGCCGGAGGCCACGTTCATAACAATATCCGCTCCCTGATCAAACTGCGCCAGAGTCAGCTCCTTGCCCTTTAACGGATCGTTCCATGTTCCTGCAAAAGACTGAAGTACCTTGATATCCGGGTCTATGTATTTTGCTCCCTGCTCAAATCCGGTGAAGAAATCATGAAGAACCGGAATATCCATTCCTCCTACCCAGCCAATGATCTTGTCCGGGTTTACCCCTTCAATGTCTGTTTTTTGGGTAAACATGGCTGCCGCCGCACCTGCCAGAAAAGAACCCTGATTCTGTGCGAAGCTGATGGATACGATATTATCGCCTTCCACCGTGGTGTCAATAATGGCAAATTTCACATTGGGATAGCTGGCACAATGCTCTTTCATGTACTCTTCAAAGTTAGAGGAAGAGCAGATAACAAGATCATAACCGTCCTCGCAGGCAGATAAAAAGTTTGCCTCCCATTCCTCCGCAGATGTACCTTCCAGATTTTTAATTTCCACTCCATAATCCGCGGCAGCCTCTTTTGCCCCCTCATTGCAGGAATCATTATAGGACTTGTCCCCTAAATTTCCGGAATACACAATGCAAACCCTTTTTCCGGCCCCTGCCTTTTCCTTTCCTGCCCCATTCTCTGATGCGGCCTTTGCCGTTGTCTCAGCGGTTGTCTCAACCGTCTTCCCGGCCTCCTTTGCCGCTCCTGCCCCACCGGAACAGCCGGTCAGCGATACCGCCAGTGCTGCCGTCATCAGAATGCTCCAAACTCTTTTTTTCATTGAAATACCTCCTTTAATAATATAGTGTAAAAGGATATCATTTTACTATTTTCTTTTGGTAAAACGTTTTTCCTTTTTGCCTAAAAATAAAACAGCTTCAATATCTGCATTTCTTTAATGCCAATGCTACCATCCTCAGAATAAGATGTCAAGTACTTTTGCACAGAAAAATATTTTATTAAACTGTTTTCTTATATTGTTTTGTTAACATCCTACCTATCACTTATTGACAAATACACATATCTTCCACATTATCAACTTAATATTACTCATTATTTGTTATATTCTTTGTTATAAAAAAAACATTCTAAGCCAGGACTTATTATCTACACAGATCAGAGTATACCAAAAACAGGCAAAAACTTTCGGTCTCTTCTAAAAACACAAAAAGGTACCATAAAAAGAGAGCCTATTCCGGCTGCTCATGATGAGACTCCGGAACAAGCTCGATTTGATACTTTAAAGCTTTAAATCGTAAAACAACACCAATAGGTTTCATTATACTCCCTCTGCTTTATCTATCCAACAAGGATGCTGCTTCCGCGTCCATGATGACCGTATAATTGGGATGCAGTTGGAAAATACTGGCAGGAACCTCTGGCGTAACCGGGCCGAATAAGGCTTTTTCTGCGATTTCTGCTTTGTGGCTGCCATTAATAATCATGATGAGATGCCGGGCATTCATCACAGTTTTCGGACCAAACGTCACATAATGGTCCGGACTGGTCTCTTTTTCAAAATATGGGATCGGATATTTCCCTTTTGTTACCATCCGGGTCTCCATGCCGAAATGTTCTACCGTACCTGCAAGATTTCCACAGAAATGTCCATCCGTGCCAAGCCCCATAATGAGCATATCTAATCCGCCATCCTCTTTAAGCTTCTTGTCATAATTTTTCCAGTTTTTTGTATCCAAAACATGGATCAGCTCCCCGGGAACCTCTGCCGGGCTAAAGAACATACGATTTAAATCATTCATAGTAACACCGGTTTTCTCCCCCTCTCTCGGTATCTCATCAAAGTTATAAAAATGGATATGTTTAAAACAGGGATTCCCCTTATACTCCTCTGTAAGCAACTGATACAGCCGTTCCGGGGTCTTTCCTGCCGTAATGGAAAGATTAACCCTCCGGTTATCCCCTGTGTACATATGAGCTTGCATATGGGTAAGAGCAATAAGGCTCATAGCTTCATAGTCTTTCGCGATGATTAATTGCATATAAAATACTCCTCTCTTTTTTATAATTCCTCTCCGTTAGTCTGGATCACCTTTTTATACCAGTAAAACGATTTCTTGGGTTTTCTTACAAGACTCCCTTCATTGTTATCATCCAAATCAACATAAATGAACCCATAACGTTTTGCCATTTCAGACGTTCCGGAAGAGACACAATCCATAGAAGACCAGGATGTGTATCCAATTACATTCACCCCATCACGAATAGCTTCCTTTATCTGCTCAATGTGGCGATGCAGGTAATCAATGCGGTAATCATCCTGGATGCTACCGTCTGCTTCTACAATATCCTGGGCGCCAAGGCCATTTTCAACTACCATCATTTCTACGCCAGGATACCGGTCAGCAAAACAACTAAGCTGATAGCGCAGTCCCATGGGATCAATCTGCCAGCCCCATTCTGAGGCTTTCAAGTAGGGATTTTTAAGCTGCTGGCCTAAATTCCCGTCTGTTGTTTCCCAACCCTCCTGCTCTACGCTGGATATGCCGGTGGAATAATAGCTGAAAGTCAGGTAATCGACTTTATACGTATTTATCAGTTCAAAGTCCTTATCCTCCGTCTCAATCTGGATCTGATGGTCATCAAAGTAGCGAGACGCATATCCCGGATACTCTCCCCTCATGTAAATATCTGTATAAAAATAGCAGTCCAGATGCATGTCATGCAGCGACTTCATCACATCCTCAGGCTTGCATGTACCGGGATAACGGGTAAAAGGTACCACCATGCAGCCCATTCTGGCATCAGGTCTTGTCTCCCTTAAATATCTGACAGCTTTTGCAGAAGCGACGAACTGGTTATGGGCGGCCTGATAGGTTGCCTGCTCATACTTATCCCCCCAATCCTCCCGGACGATGCCAGTCGAATAAAAAGTATTAAAGCGGGTACCGTTCATTTCATTAAAATTAATCCAATATGTGACATAGCTCCCATATTCGTCAAAACACACTTTACAGTAACGCACAAACATGTCAATCAGTTTACGGTTGGCCCAGCCTCCATATTGAGTGACCAGATGGAGAGGCATCTCAAAGTGGGAAAGAGTCACAATGGGCTCTATCTTATATTTCTTCAGTCCTTTAAATACCTCATNNTCAGGATTAGGCTCTAATTCATCACCATTTGGAAAAATCCGGCTCCAGGCAATCGACATCCGAAAGGCGGTAAATCCCATTTGGGCACACAAATCAATATCCTCCTTGAAACGATGATAGAAATCCACACCATGCCTCTTAGGATAGAACTCCTCCCCAACGCAGCATTCTGCTGCTTTCAACTGCTCTTTTGTAACGTTTTTATACTCTTTTCGTGGAACTCCCTTTCCCTGTTTCATGGCCACGTCTGCTACACTCAAGCCCTTCCCTCCTTCTCTGCAGCCGCCCTCTATCTGGCAAGCCGCGGTCGCACTTCCCCAGAGAAATCCTTTTGGAAAGCCGTTAGGTGCATGTTTTATCATATCCATTCTCCTTTCATTATTACTGTCCACGCTTTTGGGACATAGAGGTATACCCGTAGGGTGTTTCTATCTGGCAGTTATAATCTTTTCGCCAGCAAAAATAGCTCCCTCTTCAAATTCAGGCTGGATTCTCCCATACGCCATGGTATTGGAAATCACTACAACGACTGTAGTATCATACCCGGCTGCTGCAATCTGTTCCCGGTCAAACTCAATAAGAGCATCCCCCTTTTTCACTTTGTCCCCTGCTTTACATCTGGCAGTAAAGAACTGCCCTTCCAGTTTAACAGTATCTAAACCGATATGAATAAGTATTTCCGCACCATCCTCCGTAATTAACCCAAGTGCATGGTTGGTATGGAAAACAGTATTGACCGTACCATCCGCAGGGGCGGCAATCAGGTTTTCACTTGGAATGATTCCGATTCCTTCTCCCAATATTTTACTGGAGAATGTTTCGTCTTTAATATCCTCTAGTTTGCATATCTGCCCGCCGACAGGGCTCAACACCAGATGCCCTGGTGCAGTTTCCCCCTTTGCTGCCCCGACTTCTGAGATTCCATCGGTAAAGACTATGTTATCATCCAGCTGAAATACAGTTTTCGAAAGAAACCATGTGATTCCAAATGTAGACACAAACATCACAATAAGGCCATAAACAATGGATAGAGGCTTGTCTCCCATGAATACCGGAGGTGTTAATACACTTTGCATTCCCGACGAAAAGGCCTTCGCCCCCATCATGGTACTAACCATCCCCCCAAGACCACCGCCTATGATACAACCAAACAGAGCTGCCCGGTACTTAAAGATAATTCCATACAGAGCAGGCTCGGTAATGCCTAAATAGCCCGAAATGGTGGAAGAGGTTGCAATCTGCTTATTCTTCCGGTCTTTCGCAAGTATCGCGACTGCAAATGCTGCGGTTGCCTGGGACATGGTGGATATAAAGGTTGCCGGAGCAATTGTGGTATAGCCAAGGGTCTCTAACTGCATATACTGAAGGGGCCGGATGGCATGATGCATACCAACCAGTACCAGGAGCGGACGGGTCGAACCGATCACAAAGCCTGCAATTCCAAGGTTTAAGTTTATCAGCCACTCAAGTCCATTGGATACATACGTTGTCAGGTAAGTAGCCATAGGAGCGATTAAAATTAAGTTTATAGGAATAACAATCAAAAAAGTCAGCAGAGGAACAAAAATAACAGTGATCATAGATGGTAAATGGTCATCCAGCCAGCCATATACTTTACTCATGAACCATATCGCCAGGATAATGGGGATAACACTGCTTCCATAATTAATCATAGGAATGGGTATTGCCCCCAAAAGCCTTACCGGATCTTCTCCAACCTTAGCAATGATATTGGGATCAAGCATGGCAGCCGCTATCCCCATGGCCATATAAATATTGGTATTGAATCGCTTGGCAGCCGAAACCGCAAGCAGGAATGGAAAGAAATAAAGGGATGAGTTACCGATTACCGTAAGCAGGAAAACCAGCGGGCTGTCACCCGGCAAAATGTGCAGGGTAGTAAACATATACCGGATATCCAAGATTAAGCCACCGCCGATAATAGCGGAAAGCGGCGCAACCAGAATTGCAGTCAAGGTTGCAAGCATACGGTTAAAAATACTCCCCTTTTTCTCTCCAGTATCATCTGAGATATTTTCTCCTCCTGCAATCCTTGGATACTGCTTTATGATTTCCTTATAAACCCTGGATACGTCATTCCCGACAATCACCTGGTACTGACCGCCCTGCTTCTGTACGCCAAGTATAGAAAGTTTTTTTAATTCCAATTTATTGGTTTTATTGTCATCCACTAAGAAAAAGCGTAGCCGTGTCATACAATGAGACAGAGACTTGATATTTCCTATCCCACCTACATGCTCTATAATTTTTCTCGCTAATTCATCTCGTTCCATCTTTTTCCTCCTTATGCATCATGAAATTGCTTCTTTCTATCTGCCAAGCTGCCGCGCGCTTATACAGCTAAAACAGCAGATTCTCAGTTCCGTCAAATCCCCGCCGGAGCATGGCCACATCTTGCTGTTTATAAATGCCAGATGCCTTATGTGGCCGAACTTCCTCTGCGCAGAGTGCAGGAAGATACAGAACATGATATATCTACGGTCACTGAAATGTGCCTATATAACAAAAGACCCAAACCTACCTGACGAATGGATTGCCGTCAGACAGTTTTGGGTCTTGCCAGCCGAACTGTAACGAATCCCTTATTTATTCACCTTTTTAACTAAATTAATAATATGCAGCATTAAAAACATCTTCTCTGTTTCGGAAGTTTCCCATCTCTGCTTCTCATAAATATACTGTGCAATCCTGTTTACACATTCGTAAGCCTGAGAATCCGCCTTACGGACCGAGTCAATAATCCCCCTCTCTGTAGGGGCGACTTTCTCTCCTTTTAACCGTCTCATCAGATAATACCTTACATGAGTTATAAAACGGTTAAAGAACACACTGTCCTCATCAAACTCGCACTGATAGAAATACTTGACCAGTTTTAAAATGGAATTTGTCATTTCAGTGATTCCAAAAATCTCATCACCCGTTACACTATCTATCTGCGCATTTACAATGTGAAGTGCAAAAAATGCTGCTTCGCTGTCAGGAAGCTGTGTTCCTAAATCAACCTTTATGATTTCTAATGCCTTAATACCCATCTGGTATTCTCTGGAATAGAACTTCTTTATCTCCCATTCCAATGGATTTACAATATCCATCTGATTTTCGCGGCGTTTCAGGGCAAAGGATAAATGGTCAAGTAAGGAAAAGAACATATTGTCATTTAATTCTTTAAAAATCTCCTTGGCCATATTTACAATTTTGAACACTGCCTNNCATTTGGTCCACAACCGGTCATAAGGGCTGCCATTTGAGTAAAGGACATGTTGTTCGTAGGATAAAAGGTTTTCTCAATCTTGCTTTTATCAACCTCATTGCCAGGGTAAACCTGAAAACCAATACCTTTCCCCACCAGAACCATCTGCTGTCCATCCTCTGACGCCAATAGTACATTATTATTGATACGCTTTTCTACATGCAAAAAGTTCACCTTCCCAAATAAAAAAGACCAAGATCATGTAAAATCGCAGTTAAACATTATTATCTGCAACATTACATCATCCTGGTCAGGCCTGCCAAACAGTAACACTTCCAGTAAAATTATATTTCATTCTTTTTGTTTATTATACTAAACCAAAAATAATTCGTCAAGATTTTTAAGGCATAATTATCATATTATTTTATTAAATACTATTTTTTTGTGCACATAGCACAGTTTCATATCACGTTTCTTATCAACGATCACATGATTATCTCTGTGATATCATCACGCATGAAGCCGGAGTCTTTAAAACTCCGGCAAAAACGTTATAGTTGACCCTTCAGTACCGCCTCCAGCTTCTCCACCATCTCATCCACATGTTCCTTTTCGATCACCAGGGGAGGAACAAAGCGGATCACATTCGTCCCGGCGCTGATGAGCACCAGCTTTTGCTCTAACAAGGCCTGACTCACAATGGGGGCAACCGGCACAGAAAACTCCAGGCCCCGGATCAGCCCCACGCCTCTCTGACCGGTTATGATATCATACCGCTCCGACAGGGAATTAAGCTCCTTTGCAAGATACTCTCCCATCTCTTTTACGTGGTCCACGATCTTCCGCTTTTCAAACAATTCCAGTACCTTGAACGCTGCAGCTGTAACAAAAGGATTTCCGCCGTAGGTAGTTCCATGGTCACCGGGGGACATGGNNAGCCTTTGCCACAGTCATCACATCCGGCTTTACTCCGTATTTCTGCCAGGCGAACATGGTACCGGTCCGCCCCATTCCGCACTGGATTTCATCCAGGATCAGCAGCATGTCATGCTCATCACAAAGTGCTCTTACACCCTTTAAAAATTCCTCGCTGGCCGGATAGATGCCCCCTTCACCCTGGACTGTTTCCATGATTATGGCGCAGGTCTTATCATTTACCAGCTTCTTTACACTGTCCAGATCATTAAATTCAGCGAATTTGATTCCCGGAAGCAATGGCTTAAAAGGTTCCTGGTAATGGTCGTTTCCTGTTACGGAAAGAGCTCCAAAGCTCCTGCCGTGGAATGAGTGTTTCATGGCGATTATTTCGTGGTCGTGGCTGCCGTCCTTATTGTAAGCAAATCTTCTGGCTATCTTTAAAGCACCTTCCACCGCTTCGGTCCCGCTGTTGGTAAAAAATACCTTATCCATGTCGGATGCCTTTAAGATCAGCTCTCCCGCTTCCATAGCCGGAACATTATAAAATAAATTGGAAGTATGAAGAAGTTTATCCACCTGTTCCTTTAACGCTTTATTAAATTCCGGATCATTATAACCCAGGCCTATCACCGCGATCCCGGCTCCAAAATCCAGATATTCCTCTCCATCCGTGTCATAAAGACGGACACCGTCCCCATGGTCAAAAACAATAGGAAAACGGTTATAAATCTTATAAATCTCTGATTCCACTTTCTCAATGTATTCCTGCTTACTTCGCATGATAAAATCGCTCCTCTCCCGCACTTATAATAGCTGTTCCGATTCCCTTGTTCGTGAATATCTCCAAAAGCAGGCAATGGGGAATCCGTCCATCCATGATATGTACCCTGGATACTCCCTGCTTCATGGCATCAATGCAATTCTGAAGCTTGGGGAGCATACCCCCTCCAAGCATCCCGCTTTCCACAAATTCCTGCGCTTCTTCCATGGACATTTCTGAAATAAGGGAGTCCTTATCCTGAAAATCCTTATAAACTCCCTCAACATCCGTCAAAAAAGCCAGCTTCTCTGCTTCCATTGCCGTGGCAATGGCACAGGCAGCATCATCGGCGTTGATATTGTAGGTCTCAAAATCCCCGTCAAAGCCCACAGGACAGATGATGGGAAGAAAATCCTTTTCCAGTAAATCATATATGATTTGAGGATCAACCTCCGTAATATCTCCCACATATCCAATGTCCTCTCCGTTAGAATAGCGCTTTTGGCATTTTAACATCATGCCATCCTTTCCGCTGATTCCAACGGCTTTTACTCCCAGCTCATTGACCAACTGCACTAAGCTTTTGTTGACCCGGTTAAGCACCATTTCTGCGATCTCCAAGGTTGGTTCATCAGTTACCCGGAGGCCGTTGACAAAATGTGGCTCCATGCCCGATTTTTCCACCCACTTGCTGATTTCCTTTCCGCCGCCATGGACGATGATTGGCTTAAAGCCGACCAGCTTTAAAAGCACCACATCCTGTATGACCTGCTTTTTCAATTCCTCATCCACCATGGCGCTTCCGCCGTATTTCACCACAATGGTTTTGCGGTTGAAACGTTGTATATATGGAAGGGCTTCAATCAGTACCTCCGCTTTTTCCATAATGCTGTGATCCAGTTCCATATGAATTTCTCCTTTCCTCTTTCTTGCCTGCTTTCTGGCATAAAGGGATACCTGTAAGGTGTTTCCTACTCACGGCAGTTAACCCCATTGGTCTTATGAGCGGTAATCCGCATTGATCTTCACATAGTCAAATGTCAGGTCGCAGCCCCAGGCCGTAGCAGTTGCTTCTCCCATTTTAATATCCGCAGTTGCGGTCACTTCCGGTTCTGATAAGATCTTTGTGGCCTCCTCTTCGCTATAGGGAAGGGCGACACCGTTTTCAATGATTTTCAACTTTCCTGCTGTGCTTTCAAAATACAAATCCACCTTTTCCGGGTCAAACATGGCTCCGGAATAACCCATGGCACAAAGGATCCGTCCCCAATTGGCGTCATGGCCGAAAATGGCGGCTTTCGTAAGACTGGAAGTGATGACGGATTTTGAAAGGGTCACAGCCTGTTCCTTTGTTTCCGCTCCAACGATTTTTACCTCAAACAATGCAGTACAGCCTTCCCCATCACCTGCCATCTTCTTTGCGAGGGTTTCATTAATGAAATTGAGCGCCTTGCAAAATGCCTCATAATCTTCGTTCTTCGACTGGATTTCCTCATTCCCTGCCATGCCGTTTGCAAGCAGGAGCACAGTGTCATTGGTGGATGTGTCCCCATCTACGGAAATCATGTTGTAGGTGTCTTTGATGTCCTCTCTCAAGGCTTCCTGCAAAAGCTCTTTGGAAATAGCCGCATCTGTGGTAACAAAGCTTAACATGGTGCACATGTTGGGATGGATCATGCCGGAGCCCTTGCACATGCCGCCCATGGTAATGGTCTTTCCCCCTGCTTCAAACTGAACTGCAACTTCCTTTTTTACGGTATCCGTGGTCATAATGGCAATGGCTGCGTCCGTCCCGCTTTCCTGGCTGCCGTCAAGAGCCGGGGCCATGTCCTTCACGCCTGCCACAATGCGGTCCATGGGAAGCTGTTTGCCGATCACTCCGGTGGAGGCCACCAGAACGGAACTAACAGAGATGGAAAGGCACTCCGCCACTGCTTCTGCCGTTTCCATACAATAACGAAGCCCTTCCTCTCCGGTGCAGGCATTGGCGATTCCCGCATTGATAATGACTGCCTGGGCGTAAGGAGAATTTTCCACAATCNNCCGCTGCCTTACAGGGCACTTCGCTGTAAATCATTGCCATGTCTTTTCTGTCTTTATATTTAATTCCCGCCGCCGCAGATGCCGCCTTAAATCCTTTTGCCGCTGTTATACCGCCGTCTATATGCTTCATGTCAAATTTCCTCCTTAGTTCCGGTGACCGTATACCCTGCGGCCTCCAGATGCTTTAACGCCTTTTCGTAATTTTCCTTTTTCACAAGAATGTAGTCCGTGTTAAATGTGGATACTGCAAATATTCCGATTCCGTGATCTGCCAGTACCGTTGATATTTTCGATAAAATTCCGATGAGGGAAAAATCCAGGATTCCTTCTATCCGGAATGCTGAAAAACCGTCCTCCCGTTCCATGGTATCTTCGGGCACTGAGGAAGTCTCGCATACCAGAGACAGCTCCTCGTCTGTTTTTTCCAGAAACCAGAATCCGGAGGTCATGTCAAGTGTTCCAAGATCCGCCGGACCGGACAGCTTGCAGACGGAAAATTCTGCAGATATTCTTTTTAGATTCATTTTCATACCCCCTGTTTATCCAATAAACCTTACGATATTATTCTCATTTAAGCTGAATTCGTAGTAATTGATATCTTCCCGAAAGACCCAACCGTTCTTTTTCCAGAATTCATTGCCTACAGCATTGGACCGGAAAGCAACTAAGTTCACCTGATTGATCCCTTCTTTCCTTAGCCTTTCCATGGCTTCCAGGACTAACTTGTGCCCNNCCGCAGAGAACAGAACCAATGATCCTTCCCCCCTCTACCGCCACCACGCAGGTACCGGGATTTCTCCTGATAAACCTTTCCACACCTTCCCTGGAATCGTCTGCAGCTCGGATTCCAAAACCTTTAATACCTGACCACAGTACATAAACCTGGTCATAATCCTCTAATGTCATTCCACGAATCATCATAGTATTTTCCCTTATTTAAGTATTCATTTACAGACCTTACGGAAACATGGGAATGAGCTTAAGTCCCTTATTCTCCGGCAATCCAAACAGGATATTCATATTTTGCACCGCCTGTCCCGCGGCCCCCTTTACCAGGTTATCCATAGCGCCCATCATGACCACACGGTTGGTCCTTGGATCAATTTTGAAATTCACATCCACAAAATTGCTCCCTTCCACCCATTTGGTCTGGGGGGCAACATCCTTTTCCAATACCCGGACAAAGTATTCGTCTGCATAATATTTATCATAGGCTGCCTTTACTTCCTCATAGGAAACAGACTTGATGAGAGTTGCATAGGCAGTTATGAGAATACCACGGTTCATGGGCACCAGATGCGGGGTAAAGCTTACGGTGAGCGGACGGCCGGCTCCATAGGACAGCTGTTCCTCGATTTCCGGCGTGTGCCTGTGGACGCCTACGCCATAAGCCTTGATGTTTTCATTGACCTCACAGTATAAATTATCCACCTTGGCTCCTCTTCCGGCGCCTGAGGTTCCTGACTTGGCGTCAATGATGATAGTATCGGGATCTATAAGCCCTTCCTTTACCAATGGATAAATGGATAAGGTGGAGCAAGTGGGATAACAGCCGGGATTGGCGATAAGCCTGGCATTTTTAATATCCACCCGGTTGATTTCCGGAAGCCCGTAGACCGCTTCCTTTATAAACTGAGGCGTCTTGTGCTCCATCTTATACCATTCTTCATAGACAGCCACGTCCTTGATCCTATAATCAGCGCTTAAGTCAATGACCTTTGTTTTCTTTAATATATTCTCATTCATGAGAGAAGCACAATAGCCCTGGGGTGTTGCAGTAAAAATCACATCTGCGATTTCTGCCAAGGCCTCCACATTGTCATCCCGGCAGGAATCATCCACAATCTGAAACATGTTTTGATAAACAGAAGCGTATTTCTGATCCACATAGCTTTTGGATCCGTACCATATGATCTCCACATCGTCTCTCTGGAGCAAAAGCTTTACAAGCTCGCCGCCTGCATATCCGGTAGACCCTATTATTCCCGCCTTAATCATAATCATCTCTCCTTATATTCTTTCATGTGTGATCTGTTTTTCATTTCTGCCGGATTCCGGCACTTTATACCTTATTTATACAGGCTCTTCCTCCAAAAGAAAGGCCCTTCCAGGTTTTTCAATTACTGATAGTTCATAATTATACATTGATAACGTATATTATGCAAGTTTTTTTTATATTTTTTATTTTTCCCTTGCATTATTCATGGTTTTGGTGTATATTTATGAAAGTTCAACGAAAAAAATCCAATAAAAATCGAGGAGGATCTATAAATGAAAGAGAGAGTTATTTTAGCTTATTCCGGCGGCCTTGATACCACAGCCATTATCCCGTGGTTAAAGGAAAATTTTGATTATGAGGTGATCTGCTGCTGCATCGACTGCGGTCAGGGTAATGAATTAGACGGTTTGGAGGAAAGAGCCAAATTATCCGGTGCTTCCAAATTATATATTGAAAATCTGGTAGATGACTTCTGCGACAATTACATCATTCCATGCGTACTGGCAAATGCGGTTTATGAAAACAAGTACTTGTTAGGCACATCCATGGCACGTCCGGCCATTGCAAAGAGACTGGTGGAGATCGCAAGGAAAGAAGGCGCTACCGCCATCTGCCACGGCGCTACGGGCAAAGGAAACGACCAGATCCGTTTTGAGCTGGGAATCAAGGCACTTGCCCCTGATTTAAAGATCATTGCGCCATGGCGTATGACCGATGTATGGACGATGCAGTCCAGGGAAGATGAGATCGAATACTGCAAGCAGCACGGAATCGACCTTCCCTTCTCCGCTGATAATAGCTACAGCCGTGACCGTAACTTATGGCACATCAGCCATGAAGGCCTGGAGCTGGAAGACCCGGCAAATGAGCCAAATTATGATCATTTATTAGTATTGGGCGTATCTCCTGAAAATGCTCCGAATGAAGGGGAATATGTAACCATGACCTTTGAAAAAGGCATTCCTACCAGCGTAAATGGGGAAAAGATGAAGGTTTCTGATATCATCACCAAGTTAAATGAACTGGGCGGCAAGCACGGCATCGGTATCGTGGATATCGTGGAAAACCGGGTTGTGGGAATGAAATCCCGCGGCGTTTATGAAACTCCCGGCGGAACCATCCTCCTTGAGGCTCATCAGCAGTTAGAAGAACTTGTATTAGACCGTGCTACCATGGAAGTGAAGAAAGATATGGGCAATAAGTTTGCACAGATCGTTTATGAAGGCAAATGGTTTACCCCTCTCCGTGAAGCAGTTCAGGCATTTGTGGAATCCACACAGAAGTATGTGACCGGTGAAGTGAAATTAAAGCTTTATAAGGGAAATATCATTAAGGCAGGAACGACCTCCCCTTACTCCTTGTACAGTGAGTCCCTTGCTTCCTTTACAACAGGTGATTTATATGACCACCATGACGCAGATGGTTTTATCACTCTGTTTGGACTTCCCTTAAAGGTGCGGGCTATGAAGATGCAGGAAATTGAAAAAGCTAATAAATAAGTGAGCAAAAGGACGTACACAGATACATTTTCCGGGTACGTCCTTTTTTTATTACCATAAAGCAAACATCTTAAATTAATCCGCCAGATCCTTTAACTCCTTACCGGCTATCCGGTAAACCGTCCAGTCCTCCATAGGTTCCGCTCCCATGGAAAGGTAGAAATCGATACTGGGTTTGTTCCAATCCAGACACCACCACTCCAGCCTTNNTCACCTCAGCCTTTTGCCTGTTAAAAATCCAGTCTTCCAGCAGTTCTTCCGTAGCCACCACCTCATCAAGCATTCTTTCGTATTCTGCCAGTTCTTTAATAAACTTTAATATAAGAGCCGTATCTTTTCTTTCAGCATATCGGAATGTCAATTCCATTTCTTTTCCTCCTGACCGTAATTTGTTATTTAAAGAATACTATGAATCCTATTTTTTATCCAGTGCCCGTTTAATCCGGGGCATCATTCTTTTTGTGTAAAGGTAACCGTTTTCCATACATTTTTCCATGCAATCAAAGGTCAAAAGTCCCGCTCCTCTGGGCATGGGCGGTTTCAGCAGAAAGATCTCACCACTGGAACGGCAATCCTTAAGCTCTCTGCTCATAATGGAAAAGGAATGGAATGCGGTCTCAATGATGGAATGATCGTGAGGCATTTCATATTCTTCTCCAATGTCAACTGCAATAACTTTTACTTCTCCTGCCGCGATTAAAAGGTCCACAGGAAGGTTGTTCGTCACTCCCCCATCCACCAGCAAAAAGCCGTTCATCTGCCTGGGACGGAATACAGCAGGAACTGAGGAACTTGCCATCATGATGTCACAAAGAAGTNNAGCCTGAAACAGGTTGGTAAACGCAACCGTATCCCCGCTGTTAACATCCACCGCAGGAACCAACAGGCCATTGCAATTTCCCTGTATCTCCATCCCATCTGTTAAATCGCAGAGAAAACGCTGAAGCCGGTTCCCTTTTATAAGCCCTTGAAGCGTTGTCTCCCTGCCCAGCAGGAACTGGGGCAAAAATAAGGCAATCCCTAAAATATCCGGATCAATCAGGCTTCTTCCGTGTCTCGACAGCCACCGCACCGTTTCCCGCATATCCCCTATTGTCATGCCTGCTGCATAAAGTCCGGCGACAATACTTCCGGCACTGGCCCCCGCTACCCTGTCAGGAAGAAGTCCTGCTTCTTCCAGCGCCGATAATACTCCCACATGAGCTGCCCCCCTGGTTCCGCCGCCTGCCATCGCCAGTCCATAATCTGCCATGATTCCATTCTCCTTGCTACTCAGCCGCATTTCAGGAAAATGTATGCCATTTCTTATTCATTTATGCCTGGCCCGGCAATTCAAAAAAGAACAGGGTTTGAGTCAGACTCAAAACCACTGTTCTTCTTTGATTTTATTTATAATATGCATCAATTCCGTCGGCAATCCCTTTTACGATCTTATCACGGTATTCCTCGGTAGCCATCTTCTTATCCTCGTCCGCGTTGCTCATGAATCCCATCTCCACAATGGTCACCGGTATATTACACCAGTTGATGCCGCTCATGGAATCCGTCTCCTGTACTCCCCGGTTCTTAAATCCGGTCTGATTGCAGATTNNATCCACAACGGCCTTGGAAAGAGACTGGCTTTTGCTATACAGGGTTCCATTGTAAGGATTCTTAGCTGTCTGGCACATGGTAAGGGCACCCTGAATGCTGCTGTCATTTAAGGAATTGGCATGGACCCGGACAAAGATGTCCGCTCCGCTTTTATCCGCCATCTGGGCACGTTCTGCATTGCTGATGTTCACATCATTGGTTTCCCGGATCATATAGACCTGATAGCCCCTGGTGATAAGCTCCTGCTTTAATTTTAAAGAAACCGCAAGAGTGAGCTGGTATTCCGGGATACCGGTTGCCGTTCCCTGTGTTCCGGAAGCCACCTTTGCCTTCATCTCAGAAGCACCTGGTCCGATGGGTTCCTTTTCGGAATTACCCTTTGCCTGATGGCCTGGGTCTATGGCAATCATCTTACCTGTCCCATTTCCGGAAACAGAAGGAACAGCACCCGCCGTCTCCTGTACCGGCTTATCCTTTGACACGTACTGGGAGGAAATATAGCATTCCTTGTCCTTGTAGACCACCCGGCTCCAGCTATCGCTGTATCCGGTCCGTTTAAGGGCAACTCCCTTATCCAGCTTATCTAAGACTTCTCCGCCGGCAGAAGGAAATTTTCTTATATTCACCTGGGAGCCGGTAACATAAACTGTTTCGTCGGCCGCCTCAAAGGCGGGAGCCGTCTCCATGGTCACTGCGGCTTCATGGGAGCTTGTCTCCGCTGCTTTTCCGCTTTCAGTTTCTCCGGTTTTATCCTCCGCAATGGACACGGGAGCCGTCTCCTCTCCCTCCTCCTGGCCCAAACCGCCCTGAGCTTCTTCCAGAGCAGGTGCTTTTACGGCTTCATATTTCCTGGCGCAGCCTGCAAGCATAAATGTGCAAAGAAGGACAGAGGCCAATAACAACCACCCACGGCCTTTTCTTAAATTACTCAAATTATAGTTCCTCCTCCGACAACATAGTCTCCATCATAGAATACAACGGCCTGTCCCGGAGTGATGGCACGCTGAGGTTCGTCAAACTTGCATTCCACCACACCATCCTCCACTTCCTGTATGGTACACATGGCACCCTTATGGCTGTAGCGGATCTTTGCCGACACCCGCATGCTTTCACCATGAAGCCCGGAAATTGCCATCCAGTTAATATGGTTGGCCTGCAAGGTATGGTCATAAACGTCATCGCCCGTTCCGATTACTACTTCATTGGTTTCAGGCCGTATCTCCACCACAAAAACCGGGTGGCCCATGGATAAGTTAAGTCCCTTTCTCTGGCCTACGGTGTAATGGGTAATTCCCTTGTGCCTGCCGATCACCTGGCCGGAAAGATCCACAAAGTTCCCTTCCGGCGCTTTTTCCCCTGCATTTTCTTCAATGAATCCTGCATAATCATTATCAGGAATAAAGCAGATCTCCTGACTGTCCGGTTTATGGGCAACCATCAGGTTGATCCTGTCCGCGATCTCACGGATCTGGTAGTTAGAATAAGCCCCCACAGGCATCAGGGTATGGGACAGCTGATGCTGTGTCAGATTGTAAAGGGCATACGTCTGGTCCTTTGCCGCTGTCACGGACTTCTTTAATGCATATCTACCGCCGGGGAGCTGATCGATCTGGGCATAATGGCCTGTGGCAATATAATCTGCTCCTATATCAAGGCTGCGCTTTAAAAGAGACTCCCACTTGACATATCGGTTGCAGGCAATGCACGGATTGGGAGTACGCCCCTTCTGGTATTCTCCTACAAAATAATCAATGACCTGGGATTTGAACTCTTCTTTAAAATTCATGACATAATAGGGGATCCCCAGGTCCCAGGCCACCCGCCTGGCATCGTCCACGGCGCTTAAGCCGCAGCAGCCTCCGTTTTCCTCCTGGGTCCTGGTATCCTCATCCTGCCATATCTGCATGGTAACACCTATGACTTCATACCCCTGTTCTTTCAGGAGCCATGCCGCCACAGAAGAATCTACACCTCCAGACATTCCTACTACTACTTTCCCTTTGCTCATAGCTTTATGTTTCCACTTTCTAGCCGGATAAGCAAAAGCCCGGCATCTTAATATTCTTCTTCCACTTCTTCCTCACCGATATCAGACTTGGGTTTCTTTAAGCCCTCAATCTCAAGTCCGTTTTTCTTTGCATAGTCCCATAAGGCAGCGTGAATCGCTTCCTCTGCCAGCAGGGAACAGTGAACCTTTACCGGAGGTAACCCATCAAGAGCTTCGCACACGGCCATATTCGTCACAGCCATGNNTTTACCATCTCCGTAGCCATGCTGCTTGTAGCAACCGCGGCTCCGCAGCCAAAGGTTTTAAATTTTACATCACGGATGATCTGATCTTCATCAATATCCAGATAAATTCTCATAATATCGCCGCATTTGGCATTTCCTACGGTACCCATACCGCTGGGGTTATCAATTTCCCCTACATTTCTTGGATGCTCAAAATGATCCATTACTTTTTCTGTATACATAATTTATTTTCTCCATTTCCAGGTAATCAATCTGCTTTGTTTCCGGCCGCCAAAAGGCGGTGCTATGAATTATTTCGCCTGATGCTTAATATAATCCTCATAAAGCGGGGACATACTGCGCAGTTTTTCCACAATCTCCTTAATGGATTCCACAACATAGTCCATCTCTTCCTTTGTGTTGCGCTCATCTAAGGTCAGACGAAGGGAACCATGGGCGATTTCGTGAGGAAGGCCAATGGCAAGCAGTACATGGGATGGGTCCAAGGAGCCTGAAGTACAGGCAGAACCGCTGGAGCCGCATATACCTTTCATATCCAGCATGATCAGCAGGGACTCTCCTTCAATAAACTGGAAAGCAAAATTTACGTTGTTGGACAGCCTGTTTTTCCTGTGTCCGTTAATTCTTGTAAAAGGAACCTCTGCCATAACCCGGTCCATCAGATAATTCCGTAGCTCGTATTCCTTATTTGCTCTATCGTCCATGCCTGCAACCGCAAGCTCCACAGCCTTGCCAAAGCCTACGATTCCCGGCACATTCTCCGTTCCGGCCCGGCGTTTTCTTTCCTGTGCGCCTCCATGAATGAAGGAACGGGATTTGATGCCGCTTCTGATATAGAGAAAGCCAATGCCTTTGGGCCCGTTGATCTTATGGGCGCTGGCACTGAGCATATCGATATGGTATTCATCCACGTTAATGGGCACATGGCCAAATGACTGGACCGCATCTGTGTGGAATAATATTCCCCGTTCTTTTGCAATCTCTCCGATTTCTTTGATCGGTTGTATGGTTCCTATCTCATTATTAGCAAACATGATGGAAATGAGGATGGTGTCAGGGCGGATGGCTTTTTTAAGCTCCTCCAGCTTTATAACCCCATTTTCATCTACATTTAAATAGGTTACCTCAAAGCCCTGCTTCTCCAAATACTCACAGGTGTGAAGCACGGCATGGTGTTCGATTTTACTGGTGATGATGTGTTTTCCTTTTGAAGCATAGGCTTGTGCCGTTGCAATCAGCGCCCAGTTGTCAGATNNTCTGGCTCCTGAGACAGCCTTTTTTGAGATGCCGGAAAACTCGTATACGGAGGATGGATTTCCATAATACTCCGTAAAATAAGGCAGCATGGCTTCCACGACCTCGGGCCGTGTTTGGGTAGTCGCTGCATTGTCAAGATAAATCAGTTGTTTCATATTGTTAGTTCCGCCTTTCTGTAGTCCCAAAGTTAAAAGCTTCATCTACAAATTCTATTATACACACATTTCCTAGAATTTCAATAGGAATGATTCTCATTATAATCATAGTTCCGCTATGCATATAAATTTGTGCAATAGAGGTATGTTCTATCCGCCAAATCATGAATGGCATGGCTGAACTGTAACTGATGTCATGAAGAAGAAACCCCTTCCATATATTTATAATAATTCTCTTTTTCAGGAGATTGCATGAATGATTCTCTAAAATTTCCTCAAAAACTTTCGCCAAGGAAATATGCGCTTCTCACCGGCACCCTTCTTTTGACTTCTGCCGGGCTGATCACCCGGTTGTTAGGCTTTTTTTACCGGATTTTTCTCTCACGGACCATTGGCGCAGAAGGACTTGGAATCTTTAACCTGGTCCATCCGGTGTTTGGCGTCTGCTTTGCCTTATGCGCAGGTTCCATCCAGACTGCCATATCCCAGTCCGTAGCCGCTAATGTGAGAAAAGGCCGTTCCATTTTCCGAACCGGCCTTATTATTTCAGTGGCTATTTCCATAGTCCTGTCATACGCCATCATCCGTTTTAAGGACTTCCTGGCCACCAATATCCTGATGGAACCCCGCTGTGCCCCTCTTCTTCTCTTTATTGCGGTATCCGTCCCCTGTTCGGCCGTTCACGCCTGCATCAATGGATATTATTATGGTATGCAGCGCCCCCATGTCCCGGCATTTGCACAGGTGATCGAACAAACCATAAGAATCGGGGCCGTGTTCCTTATTGCGGATATCATGATGGAATCCGGGATCAAAATCACTGTACAGCTGGCAGTCCTGGGCCATCTGATAGGAGAAATCGTGTCCTCACTTTATACAGTTGTGGCCTATCGCTTTTTTTCACCCAAGATGCCTGCAGGCGTTACGGCAGTTGCCTCTTCCTTTCATGAAACTGCTCCCGGGCTTATGCACCTGGCACTGCCTCTTATGGGAAACCGTCTGGTCCTAAATATCCTTGCAAGCGCAGAAGCCATCCTGATTCCCAGCAGGCTGCAGATGTCAGGGCTTTCCGATTCGGCGGCATTTTCCGTATACGGAGTTCTTACCGGAATGGCTTTGCCCTTTATTCTGTTCCCTTCCACCATATTTAATTCCCTTGCCGTCCTTTTGCTGCCAACGGTAGCCGAAGCCCAGTCAGAGGGAAATAACCGGAGGATCGGTGATGCCATTTCCATGTCACTTCGCTACTGCCTGTACGTGGGAATCCTGTGCATCGGCATATTCACTCTGTTTGGAGACGACTTAGGCGTCAGCGTATTTAAAGATAATACCGCCGGAACCTATATGACCATCTTAGCCTGGCTTTGTCCCTTCCTCTATCTGGTGACAACCATGGGAAGCATTTTAAACGGCCTGGGGAAAACCTCTGTCACCTTTGTCCAGAACGCCATTGCGCTGCTAATGCGTTTGGGGTTTGTTCTCTTTGGGATTCCCAAATATGGGATCTTAGCCTATCTGGTTGGAATGCTGGCCAGCGAACTGCTTCTGGCTATGATGCATGTGCTTGCCCTGCGGAAAAAGGTGGATTTTATATGGAGCGCATGGGATATGATCGCAAAGCCGGCGGCACTGATGGTGCTCGCCATTGGAATCTACTTTGCGTTGTTTTCCGTGGCAGATCCGTTTCAGGGGATGTCTTTATTTATAAAAACGGCATTCCATATTACCGTTTTAAGCATATTCTATCTGGTGCTCCTCCTTGGCGCCCATATTATGAAAGGGGAGAAACCCAGGGACCTTTAAGTTTTTGTCTTAGATGAACATCCATAGTTACATAAATAAAAAACGGACCCTCAAAAGTCCGTTTTTTTGGAATTTCTGCTTTTAATCAATCCCGACCATTACAGAAGTCGCTTTAATGATGGCATAGGCATCCTTTCCGACTTCCAGTCCTAAGTCCTTTACCGCTGCCATGGAAACTGTGGCAGATACAATATCGCCGCCGCCGATATCAATGGTAACAATGGCATTTACCGCACCTGGTTCAATTCCTATAACTTTTCCCTTAAACTGATTTCTTGCACTGAGCTTCATCTCATATGCCTCCTCTCATCCAATCCTGATCCATGGAAACCCTCAGGGTATTCCTTTTATGCCCGATAAAACGGAGTGGGCTCCACCCCAGAAAGCATGGGCTGAAAGCAGGAAATATATAGCAGTAATTATGGATTGTTTACCAAAAGATTATACTGCTTTTAATAAATTGATTGTAAGCATTTTAGCCTTCAATGTCAACCGGTTATCAGAAGCACTAAAGTAAAAGCAGGAGGTCTTCCTTTGGGAACCGGATAAATGACGGAATGTTTTTTAGCATTCCGTCCTCAAAATCTGTTTTATCCTGGATCCACCAGATCTTTGAGGAAGTTTTATCGTCTGTGTTCTGGAACAGATACTGCCTTTGGAAAGGCGTATCGGCGAACCCGGCCAGTTCAATTCCCATGACGTTTTCCTCCTCCATCCCCAGGACCGGAATCAGGTTATGG
>DJBG01000049.1 GCA_002429965.1 Hungatella sp. UBA5982 | reverse complement strand
GGCATGGGCTATAAAGAGGAAAGGAGGCACCTGGAATGAAGAAACATCAACGGATCATCCTTAGGGTCCTGTTTACCGTAATCATAGGGGCTCTGGCTGTCTCCATGGTCACCCCGTTTTTATGGATGCTTTCGGCATCAATGAAGCTTCCCCTGGATGTCATGAAGCTGCCGATTGAATGGATACCAAAATATTTTTATCCTGATAATTACAAGAAAGTGTGGAATGTGGGGGGCCTGGCAGTAAGGGATTACCATTTTGGCCTGGCATACTGGAACTCCATAAAGATCGCCGTCATCAATCTGACGGGATCAGTGCTTACCAGCACTCTGGCAGGGTATGCCTTTGCAAAAATAAAGTTCAGGGGACGGAATATCCTCTTCCTGATCTATCTGGCGACCATGATGATCCCCAGTCAAGTGACACTGATCCCCAAATTTGTCATGTTCAATAAAATGGGGCTAACCGGAACCCACTTAACCCTGATCCTTCCGGGACTTATTACCATTACAGGCACATTTCTCATGCGCCAGTATTTTATGCAGATCCCGGATGAACTGAGAGAATCGGCAAGNNAACTTTATAGAAGAAAGCGTGACGGAATATAATCTGGTCATGGCGGCGGCAGCCTCTGCCCTGATTCCTGCTTTCCTCGTATTTTTGCTGGGGCAGAAGTTTCTTGTCAAGGGCCTGGTGGCCGGTGCGGTGAAAGGATAAGGTTGAAAATATGAAATATATAGCAGAAAATAAAAGAGAAATACCTGTGATACGTGAGGTGGATGTACTGGTGCTTGGTGCGGGACCGGCAGGAATCGGGGCGGCGGTTGCTGCTGCAAGAGAAGGTGCTGTGACCATGCTGGCAGAACAGACGGGAGATGTGGGAGGAATCGCAACGGCAGGGCTTATGAGCCATTGGACGGGAAATACGGAAGGGGGATTTTACGAGGAAATCCTGAGCTGTTCGGCAGAGTTTTCGGGGGAAGGACGGCAGATCATTAATCCTGAGCGCTTAAAGACGGTTTTTCTCCGTATGCTTATGGAGGCAGGGGTTAGTCTCAGGCTGTATACCTTTGCCAGTGATGTTATTATGGAGGGAAATGTGATCAAGGGAGTAATCCTGGAAAGCAAGTCAGGCAGAGAGGCCGTTCTAGCCAAGATCGTCATTGACGCCACAGGAGACGGAGACATAGCGGCAAAGGCCGGCGCTCCCTATTTGAAGGGCAGAGAGGGCGACGGGCTCATGCAGCCGGCTACGATCATGTTTAAGGTGGCAGGCGTTGATGAGGAGAGAGGTGTTTTTCCCGGCGGCTTTGAAGAAAGCTTTGCCCTTCCTGACGGGGATTTACAGGAACTGGGGAAGACGCATCTGCCGGGCCCGGCGGGGCATGTGCTTCTTTACAAGACAACGCTTCCAGGAGTGGTCACCTGCAATATGACCAACTGCACCGGAGTGGACGGTACAAGGGCCGAGGATCTGACTAAGGCAACCCTGGTATGCAGAGAGCAGATGGATGAAATCGTTGCTTTTCTTAGAAGATATGTACCGGGCTTTGAAAACTGTTATATCATCAGCTCCGCCTCCCTGGTGGGAATCCGGGAAACCAGGCATTTTAAGGGAGAAGAGACCATTAACTCGCAGGATATCCTGGAGGCCCGGGTATTTGATAACTGGGTGGTGACAAAGGCCAGCTTTAATTTTGACGTGCACAACTTAACCGGTAATGGCCTTGANNCCGGCAGTCAAAAGCATTTCCCTCAGACAAAAGGGTATACCATCCCTTACGGCTGTTTCGTGCCCTTGGAAATCGACAATCTGTATCTGGCGGGAAGAAATATTTCAGGAACACACATGGCCCATTCCAATTACCGGGTCATGCCCATCTGCGCCAATATGGGGCAGGCGGTGGGCATTGCAGCAGCCATGTGCGCCGCTTCTGAAACAGTGCCCAGAGCCCTTGAAGTGAAAAAGGTTCAGAGCCGTCTTATGGAATTGGGGGTGAATCCGTGAACACATATCATTATGACTTTGTCGTAGTGGGTGGCGGTATGTCCGGTGTCTGCGCTGCCATTGCCGCCGCCAGAAAAGGTGTGAAAACGGCTCTGATCCATAACAGGCCTGTTTTAGGCGGCAATGCCAGCTCCGAAATCCGGATGCATATCTGTGGGGCAGACCATCATATGTCGGTCCCCAATGCCCGGGAAACCGGAATTTTAGAAGAAATACTTCTGGAAAACAAGCGGAGAAACCCGGAGATGGTGTATCCGATTTTTGATTCCGTTCTATGGGAAAAGGTCCATTATCAGGAGAATCTTACCCTTTACTTAAATACCCATATGACGGAGGTCTTATGCG
The DNA here is from genome assembly GCA_002429965.1 of Hungatella sp. UBA5982. GTDB lineage: Bacteria > Bacillota > Clostridia > Lachnospirales > Lachnospiraceae > Lacrimispora. The sequence goes on along the minus strand of DJBG01000049.1, from coordinate 2,850 downwards.
ATGGTGACAGGATCGAGGCAGTATGTGCCCTGCAGATGACAACGGAGAAAACTTTCCGCATTTCCGGCACTCTGTTTTTAGATGCCACGGGGGATGGCGTGCTGGGAGCTAAGGCGGGAGCGGAGTACCGGATCGGCAGAGAGGGCAGTTCCCAATATGGAGAGTCTCTGGCCCCGGAAGCAGAGGATCCTTATACCATGGGGAATTCCCTCATGTTCAAGGCCAGGGATATGGGACATGAGGTGCCCTTTATAAAGCCTTTCTGGGCCAATACCTATACCGAGGAGCAGCTTAGTCTTCGGGACCACAGCGATGTCACCTCCGGGTACTGGTGGATCGAGCTGGGAGGCGGAGAACGGGATGTGATCTCCCATGGAGAAGAGCTTCGTGATGAGCTGTTAAAAGCTGTATTCGGCGTATGGGATCATATTAAAAACGGCGGAGAACACGGTGCGGAGCGTATGGAGCTGGAGTGGGTGGGCTTTCTGCCCGGAAAAAGGGAAAGCCGCCGGCTCATAGGGGATTATGTTCTGACGGAAAAGGACTGTCTGGAGAGCACCCGGTTTGATGATTCCATAGCCTATGGGGGCTGGCCCATGGATATCCATACGGTAGAAGGCTTTTTAAATGAAAGCGATGTTCCTACGGTCTGGAACCAGGTAAACGGCATATACTCCATACCCTACCGGTGTCTGTATTCAAAAAACATCCGGAATCTGTTTTTGGGAGGCAGAGCCATTAGCTGTTCCCATGTGGCATTTTCCTCAACAAGGGTTATGGGAACCTGCGCGGTCGTTGGTCAGGCGGTAGGTACGGCCGCTTCTATGGCAGTAAAAAGGAATCTGGGGCCGAGGGAAATCCTTGATTGTGTGGGAGATCTGCAGCAGGAGCTTTTAAAGGATGACTGCTATATCCCCTTTGTTGCCAACCAGGATCCGGCTGATTTCGCCAGGCAGGCAGTGGTGACAGCCACCCACCATATTCCGGGTTGTGAGCCGGAAAAGGCGGTAAACGGAGTGGCAAGAACGGTGGATGAGGAGTCAAACTGCTGGCGTGCCGCCATAGAAGACCGTCCTTCCCTGCTTCTATCCCTTCCAGGGAAGACGCCAATCCGGGAAATACGTCTGGTGTTGGACTCTAATTTATGCAGGGAGATCACCCCTTCCATAAACCAGGGAGTGCTTTCCGGACAGAAGTCCGGGCCGCCGTCGGAGCTCTTAAAGGAATATGAAGTGGATATCCTCCTGGAAGGGGAGGTTGTAGAGCATATAGCGGCCCAGTCCCATGGCCAGAGGCTTCAGCAACTCTTAATTGACGGAACGGAAGGAGACGCCGTCAGGATCAGCCCCATTTCTACATACGGAAGCAGGGAAGCAGGGATTTTTGAAGTGAGGATTTATTAAATAGTGGTAAGATGTTTCAGCCTTCTCCAGGGAAAGTATATCTGGAGAAGGCATTTCTTGTCTTTCGCATGTGGATCAGAGGTATGATCCTCCTTTTTAGAACCGACGGGAAACAGGGCAGAAAAGTTTACGGATGAGCTTAACAATATTGCCGCTTCTGATACTCTGTGGTAGAATAAAACAAAATTGATTTCCGGCAGCAGGACAGGAGAAAATGCAAAATGAAGATCGTAGTATTAGACGGATATACGGAAAATCCAGGAGATTTATCCTGGAGCGGAATGGAAGAATTCGGAGAGGTTACGGTTTATGAAAGGACTCCGGCGGAGCTGATCGTGGAGAGGATCGGTGATGCGGAGATCGTCTATACCAACAAGACGCCTGTCAGCAAATCCACATTAGAAGCATGCCCAGCTATAAAATACATCGGTGTGCTGGCAACCGGCTACAATGTTGTGGATGCGAAGGCGGCAAAAGAAAAAGGGATTCTTGTGTCCAATATCCCTTCCTATGGGACAGAAGCTGTTGCCCAGTTTACCATTGCACTTTTACTGGAGCTGTGTCATCACATTGGAGCGCATTCCCAATATGTCATGGAGGGTGACTGGACCAGAAGTAAAGATTTTTGCTTTTGGAATTACCCGTTAACAGAACTGGCGGGGAAGACGATGGGAATTATTGGATTTGGAAGAATTGGGCAGGTCACGGCTAAAATCGCACAGGCTTTGGGTATGAACATTCTGGCCTGTTCCAGAAATAGAATTGAAAGCCTGGAATCGGAAACCTGCCGTTATACAGATCTGGATGAGCTGCTTGCTAAATCAGATGTAATCTCCCTCCATTGCCCTCTTCTTCCTGAGACTCAGGGTATTATCAATAAAGAGACCATAGCTAAAATGAAAAACAATGTTATGATCCTCAACAGCTCCAGAGGCCCCCTAATTGTAGAGGAAGATTTAATGGAAGCATTAAACAGCGGCAAAGTCGGTGGTGCGGCGGTTGACGTTGTTTCTGTGGAACCCATGAAGACAGATAATCCGCTGCTGAAAGCAAAAAACTGTATCATTACCCCTCATATTGCCTGGGCGCCAAAAGAAACGAGACAGAGACTGATGAATATTGCAGTGGATAATCTGAAGTCTTATGTGAAAGGACAGCCNNCAGGGAATATTGTTAATAAATGATCGGATTTGAAAAGAACGGTTGACTGTTTGTGTGCGTTCGTAACGCCGGGGTGATTGCTTTGAGCAGCCCCGCAGCATGAGAATCGGTTATGCCTGCGACAAACAGGTTTTGATTGAGGGATTGGAAGCTATCAGCCGGTTGAAAAAGCATATTTACATATACAAACAGGCAGCGGTACAGTATGGGAGAAATCCTGTTTACCGGCAGATGTCTGAACACATCCGCCGGCAAACAGGATTCTTTTTTTCCTCTAAATAGTATT
>DJBG01000027.1 GCA_002429965.1 Hungatella sp. UBA5982 | reverse complement strand
AGGTTGATTCCATCGTCAGTGGTTAAGGACCAGTTGTTGTGCTTACCGGAACCATTGACCCCTGCAAACGGTTTTTCATGAAGCAGGCAGTTTAATCCATGACGGCCTGCAACCTTTTTTAAAGTTTCCATAACCAACTGGTTATGATCAACGGCCACGTTTGCCTGTTCATAGATGGGAGCCAGCTCATGCTGGGCGGGAGCGACTTCATTATGCTGGGTTTTTGCCGGTACTCCCAGCTTCCAGAGCTCTTCATTCACTTCCTTCATGAAGGCCGCAATCCTTTCACGGATGGAACCAAAGTAGTGGTCCTNNAACAGGGTGCGTCCTGCATAGATTAAATCTTTTCTCTGTAAGTACTTTTCGTGATCAACCAGGAAATATTCCTGCTCTGCACCAACGGAAGGGATAATCCTTATTGAGGTGGTATTTCCGAATAATCTTAAGATTCTTAAAGCCTGCTCATCTACAGCTTCCATGGATCTTAAGAGAGGTGTTTTTTTGTCAAGAGCTTCTCCTGTATAAGAGCAGAAGGCGGTGGGAATGCAGAGGGTAACACCGATGGCATCTTCTCTTAAGAATGCCGGAGAAGTGCAATCCCAGGCTGTATAGCCTCTTGCTTCAAAGGTCGCTCTTAAGCCTCCGGACGGGAAAGAAGAAGCATCAGGCTCTCCCTTTACCAGCTCCTTACCGGAAAACTCCATAATTACCTTTCCATCCGATGTAGGAGCGGAGATGAAGGAATCATGCTTTTCAGCGGTAATTCCGGTAAGAGGCTGAAACCAGTGGGTATAGTGAGTTGCGCCTCGTTCAATGGCCCAGTCTTTCATGGCATGGGAAACCACGTCAGCAATCGACGGATCCAATACTGCGCCATCCTCAATCGTTTTCTTTAATTTTTTAAAAACAGATTTCGGTAAGCGCTCTCTCATTACGGTTTCGTTAAATACATTCCTACCAAACAGCTCAGCTACGTTTACAACTTCGCTCATAAATTATCCATCCTCCCATATTTTGATAAGTCAAATTGCCTTTATAGTCTCCTCGCGATCTGAATATGCGCATAAATCAGAAAAGGCGTCCTCCCGGTATAAGGAGAACGCCATCGTTCTTAAATTAAATTAAACCATTTTTCCCAAAAAATCAAGTACTTTTTTGAAAAATATTTTACTTAAGCTTTTCCAACGGATCCAAATAATTCCATTTTCTCTTTCACAGTGGCTTTAATGGCCTCTGTACCGGGGGCGAGAAGCTTACGGGGATCAAAGCCCTTGCCTTCTAAATCCTTGCCTGCTTCAATGTACTTACGGGTAGCTTCTGCAAAGGTAAGCTGGCACTCTGTATTCACATTGATCTTTGCAACGCCAAGGCTGATGGCCTTCTTGATCTGGTCTTCCGGGATGCCTGTACCACCGTGAAGCACTAAAGGCATGTCGCCTACTTTATCTTTTATAGCGGCCAGGGTATCAAAGCTTAAGCCAGCCCAGTTTTCCGGATATTTTCCGTGAATGTTGCCGATTCCTGCTGCCAGCATGGTTACACCTAAGTCCGCAACCTGCTTGCACTCATCAGGATCTGCACATTCGCCCATGCCCACAACGCCGTCTTCTTCGCCGCCGATGGAACCGACCTCTGCTTCAAGAGAAATTCCTTTTTCTGCACAGACCTTCACAAGCTCCGTGGTTTTTTCCACGTTCTCAGCGATGGGGTAATGGGAACCGTCAAACATAATGGACGAAAATCCGGCTTCAATGCACTTATAGCAGCCTTCATAGGAACCATGATCCAGATGAAGCGCTACGGGAGCAGTAATATTTAATTCTTCAATCANNGTCTTATAGCCTGTCATGTATTTGCCAGCGCCTTCGGAAACACCCAGGATAACCGGGGATTTCAGTTCTTCGGCTGTCTGTAAAACAGCTTTTGTCCACTCAAGGTTGTTGATGTTGAACTGTCCAACTGCATATTTTCCGTCTCTTGCCTTTTCAAGCATATCTTTTGCTGAAACTAACATATCACAAACCTCCAATTAATTTTTTTCTCGTACGTCTTTATTATTATATACCATCTTACCCTATTTGGAAAGAATAATTTTTCCAGATTGTCTTTTTTATAACAAAGTTACATTTTGCTTTTATCACAACTATGCCTTATAATGGGGACAGGTTCTAAATACATATTAGGAGATTTTTTATGAGACGAAAGATGACACAAGGTATTTTCCGCCGCCCCAGCTCTGAAACCACAGAAATGCAGGAACATCAGGAAAAACCGGATATGTTTTCCAGCAAACAGCTGCGCCAGTTGATTTTTCCCCTGGTCATAGAGCAGATACTGGCTGTTTTTATGGGTATGGCAGATATCATTATGGTAGCCTCATGCGGCGAAGAAGCCGTATCCGGCATATCCATCGTGGATACCATAAACGTCCTTTTGATCGGATTGTTCGGGGCAATGGCTGCAGGAGGATCCGTTGTGACGGCTCAGTACATCGGACGGAAAGATGAAAAAAGTGTTGCCAAGGCCTCCGGCCAGCTGTTCCTTGCCGTTGGCGGGCTTTCCATGGCTATTATGGCAGTGACCCTAATCTTTAACGGGCCGCTTCTAAGGCTTATATACGGAGAGATCGGCCAGGAGGTCATGCATAACGGGAGAATTTATTTCTACATATCCTCCCTCTCCTATCCGTTCCTGGCATTTTATAACAGCAGCGCAGCCCTTTTCAGGACAGCCGGAAACTCCAAGGTATCCATGCAGGTCTCCCTGGGTGCCAACCTCTGCAATATCGCAGGAAATTTCCTGTTAATCTACGTGTTTCAAATGGGCGTGGCAGGTGCCGGGCTTTCTACCCTGTTTTCCAGGATCTTATCCGCAGTGGTCATGCTGCTCCTTCTTAAAAAGCAGAGTAATTTCCCCATTGAATTCCGTCTGCGCGCTGATAGGAACATGCTGCGCCAGATCCTCTACATCGGTATTCCTAATGGTCTGGAAAACAGCATTTTCCAGCTTGGAAAGCTTTTACTGTCCAGTCTGACCGCCAGCTTCGGCACCATGGCCATCGCTGCAAATGCGGTGGCAGGCACCATCTGCAGCCTGGAAACCATCCCTGCCAGTGCCATAGGCATCGCCCTGGTAACGGTTGTGGGGCAGTGTGTAGGGGCCGGGGAACTGAAACAGGCCCGCAAATATATGGGGAAGCTTTTAAAAACGGCATATATCTGTCTGTGGGTATTAAACCTTTCCATCATACCGTTTTTAAATCCCATATGCAGCCTGTTTCATCTGTCGGGTGAAACCAGCGCCCTGGCTTACAAGCTGATGCTTTACCACAGCATCTGCTGCATGATCATTCATCCCCTGTCCTTTTGCCTGACCAACGGCTTGCGGGCTGCCAATGACGTCCGATTTACCATGACCGTTTCCATCTGTTCCATGTGGATCTGCCGGATCGTCCTGGCTTACATACTCAGCCTCTATTTTGGCCTTGGCCTTATGGGAATCTGGATCGCCATGACCATTGACTGGCTGGTGCGCGCCATTTTCTTCTCCACCCGCGTCTTAAGCGGAAAATGGTGCCGGTATGCCAACCGGAACACCTGTTAGCTTAAAAAGCTTTCAACAGCTTCCTTCATCTTATCCGCATCGCATTCTGTATCGTGGCGTACAGGTGCGGTGCGGATTTCTTCTACTGCCGGTGGTATAAGGACCTTGGATATCTCTGACAAATGATCAATGATCCGGAATTCATCCGGCTCCTCCTGTTGTCCTTCAATGGCTTCCAGAACACTTCCCGCGAACTTATAAGGGCTTGCCGTGGAGGCAATGATGTTCTTCGTCTGATCCTTTGTCTCTGTCTTGTATTGGCCATATACGCAGGCTGCAACGCCGGTATGGGGATCAATCAGATATCCGGTATCATCAAAAACCTTCTTAATGGCTTCCCTGGTTTCCTCTTCTCCCGCATAGCCTCCCTTAAAATCTTCCATAAAGCGCTTCATTCCGGCTGTTACCGCATAGCTGCCTTGATCTCCCAGCTCCTTCATAAAGGCTGCATTTGCCTCTGCATCGCATCCTGCGCTTAAATAGATCAGTCGCTCTAAGTTGCTGGAAATCAAAATATCCATGGACGGAGAACTGGTAAGAATAAAATCCCGGTTTCTGTCATAGGTTCCTGTCTGGAAGAAATCATAAAGAACCTTATTTTCATTGGAGGCACAGATAAGGGTCTTAATGGGAACACCCATCTGCTTTGCTAAGTAGGCAGCAAGAATGTTTCCAAAGTTTCCCGTAGGCACGGTAACATTAATTTCTTCTCCATCAGAAATCTCTTCACAGGCAAGGAGCTTTGCATAGGCATAAACATAATATACCACCTGAGGAACCAGTCTTCCGATGTTGATTGAATTGGCGGAGGACAGCTGAAATCCCTTTTCATCAAGCCTGCGGGCAAACTCCTTATCTCCGAATATCTTTTTTACCCCTGTCTGGGCATCGTCAAAGTTTCCATGAATGGCAGCCACATGGGTGTTTTCCCCTTTCTGGGTCACCATCTGAAGCTCCTGGACACGGCTTACGCCATCCTTTGGATAAAATACGATAATTTCGGTTCCCTCCACATCGGCAAAACCGGCCATAGCAGCCTTTCCTGTATCGCCGGAGGTGGCGGTAAGGATCACGATTTTATTTTTTACCTGGTTCTTTTTTGCAGCAACTGTCATCAGATGAGGAAGTATGGAAAGTGCCATATCCTTAAATGCAATGGTGCTTCCATGGTATAATTCCAGATAATAAGCCCCGTCAGCCTTGGCCAGAGGAGCGATTTCCTCTGTATCGAATTTACTGTCATAGGCCCGTTCAATGCAGGTCTTTAACTCCTCAGAACTGTAATCCGTGAGATACAGCTTCATGACCTCATAGGCTGTTTCCTGGTATGTCATTGCCGACAATTCCTTCATGGACTTGTCAAGCTTTGGGATAAAACACGGCATAAACAGGCCGCCGTCTGCCGCCAGACCCTTTAAGATTGCCTGGGAAGCCGTCACACCGGTCTCGCCGCCCCTTGTACTTTGATAGGATATTTCCATGGTATTTTATTCCTTTCCTGCTCTCTCATAATCAATGGATCAAAAACCTTGCCAGCATTGTAGCATACTTTTCTTAAGGGCGCAAGAAAAAAGGACAAAAAAGTTTCCAACCAGCGCACAAATGTGTTCACTTCAAAGACACAAGGATTCCATTTTTATTCTCCTTGTGGTAAAATACCCTTGGATACAGAAAGGAGAGATAGCTTCATTGAGATACGAACACATGCTGACAGGGACCTTTTTAAGCCGCCCCAACCGTTTTATTGCCCACGTCCTGATTGCAAAAAAAAGCCATGGGGAAGAAGAGGTGATCTGTCATGTTAAAAATACAGGACGCTGCCGGGAGCTGCTCATCCCCGGTGTTAAGGTGCTGGTGCAGTTTCATCCGGAGGCCGCGGCCCTGGGAAGAAAAACAGAATACTCTTTGATCGGCGTATGGAAAGAACGGGAAAGGGGAGGGCCGCTCCTCATCAACATGGATTCCCAGGCCCCCAATCAGGCGGCTTACGAATGGCTGCAATCCATCCGGGAAAATCCGCCACTGCCTTTTCATCAGGCTGTGGAGAACCCTTCCATTTATCACCCTGCCATAAAAAACATCAGACGGGAAATCACCTATGACCAGTCACGGTTCGACCTGGCTTTTCAGGCGGTGCTGCCGGGAAGATGTGAGGAGCACCAAGAGGAAATCCCTGCATTCATGGAAGTTAAGGGAGTCACTCTGGAAGAAAACGGACTTGCCATGTTTCCCGATGCGCCGACGTTGCGGGGAGTAAAGCACATGCAGGAGCTTATAAACGCCCACAGGGAAGGGTATGAAGCCTACATCCTGTTTGTTATCCAGATGAAAGAGATGGAAGCATTTACGCCAAATAGAAAAACGCATCCGGAATTTGCGGAAGCGTTAAAAAGTGCGAAGGAGGCCGGTGTCCATATTTTAGCTTATGACTGTGTCATTACGGAGGATTCCATTTCCTTAGACATGCCCATTCCGGTATATCTGGCCTGATAAATGAAGGGTTTTCATAGAATATCATCCATCAAGCACAAAAACCTGCTAAAAAAGTTTTGACCTTTATCAGCAGGTTTTTGTGTTTGTTTTTCAGGGAGAAAATCTTTTATTAAAATTTCCGTCCCCCGCCCCCCATGGTGTGTCCTGAGGAGGTGTGGGTGGTACTCCTGCCGCCGGAGGAAAAACCGCCGCCGCCATTGCCTCCATTCCCCTGATTCCGTGGAATTATCATAAAGGTCACAGTCTTGTTCACCAGATGGTCGTACTGGTCCGAATACCGGAACTGACAGTTTGCACGATAGGCCATCAATGAGTTTCTGGCCCCGCCTCTCTCCTTTTTCATGGAATACCGGCTGGTCACTCCACCGCAGGCAACGGCCGCTGCAATCAGCCCGATGAGAGCTGCCAATGCTGCCTCATACCACCGGATGCTGCGGTAAACGCTTATTTTCCCTGTCTCCTTATCATAATTATACTGTCCTCCGGGAATCCCGGCCTTGTAATATTTAGCCACGCCGTCCAGAAAGCTCCCAGCACAGGCAACGTAGTTCTGGCCGCTTACTTCTTCATAGGCGGCATCCAAAATGGAATTCCAGCGTTTATCCGTTAAAAAGCGGTTCATTTTTCCTACGGGAAGGATGTAAATCTCACGGTTATCCATGTCTATCAGGAACAACACTCCGCTGTAATCCTTTCCAACTCCAAAGGCTCCTCTTATGTAGAAATCCTCCGCATATTCCCCAGCTGTTTTTCCGCCTGCCAGGTCTGTGGTTGTGATCACCACATCCATGTTCATCTCTTTTCTCAACGCCTGGATCCGGGATTCCAGCGCTTCTGTTTCCTCTCTGGAAAAGAGTCCCGCTTCATCATAGACCCGCTTTTCCCCGGAAACACCTTCAGGGCTCCCGCTTTCGGCATAAGCTTTCATGCCTCCGGAAAGAAAGGTCAGAAGCAGAAGAACCACGGGCAGAAATACAGCCACCCGGCATATCCGAAGAAACAATCCCTTTGTTTTCATCATATCAGATACCCCACAATCAGCATGGCAAAAAATACGGGCAGGAATATTTCAAGAAACAAAAGCATCAGCTTATTACGGTCCACAGGAAGCTTACCGCATACCTTACCTGTTTGCCCATTCACTGTAAAATAATACATCTGGTCTTTTGCTCCGTCATGGTAGGTAAGGGTCCACACAGGCAAAAGAGCATACTCCCACTTTTCTTCATCCAGATGGACGGTTTGATTCTGAACTCTCACAGAATCATAGGATGTAATGCTGCTTTTTAAGGACTCTTCGGCAAAATGGCGCACCTCTGACTTTACTTCTTCAGAAAATTCCTGCTCTCCCATATCCCGCCGTTCTGCCACAAAGCCGGAAAGAAACCCCATGGTAAAGGGTTTCATTTTCTCTGTTTCAAAGGGCAGTACCCCCTCCACCAGCTCCCGGTTGGATTTTTTCAAGGCATTGCGGGGCACGAATTTCACTGGCATGGTGCCTTCTCTGCGGACATCATAGGTCTGGGTCTCCGTATAGCGGCGGTCACCGCTTACCCATACCCGCAGACGGTCTGCTTTTGCATCCAGGCTTCCCTCCGCCCGGCAGCTGTAAAGCATGTAAGGAAAATATACGCCGGAGATTTTCTCGATCTGGTCTTCACTGTAAAAAGCCTTTGGAACAAACCGCTTCTTTTTCATCCATTGTTCAAAGATTTCCACAGCCCGCTTCTTTTCCATTGCAAACGGAATTACATAATCCGGATGGAATTCGCCGGAAAGCCTGCCCGAAAGGATCACCGGGTTATGGCAATAATAGCAGAAGGTCGCAGCGGTTGTTTCATCCGTTACGATCTCGGCCCCGCAGCTGGGGCAGGTATATAATACAGGCTCTCCGCCCTTTTTTTTCTTTCCTGCCTCAGGCTCCTGCGGCTCCCCGCTTTCTGTTTCTTTCTGGTTGAATTCTGATAAACAGTATTCACAGGCATACTTCTGCTTTTTCGGATCAAAGATAAGCGGCCCGCCGCAATTTGGACATTTATAACTTATGATCTCACTCATGGTCTTGGTTTTCCACACTCCGAACAAAATCTGCCATTGTTTACAGTTTTACATTCACAGGTCCATGTTTCTGCCGGCTTTGGATTTCCGCATTCCGGACAGAATTTTCCTGTGTTAACATTTCCGCAGCTGCAGGTCCATGGGCTGTCAGAGGGGCTTTCGGCCTTACTCTCTCCGCCTGCTGCCGTCCGTTCCCCAGGATTTCCCTGCTGGGCCCGATCCATCTGCATCTGCTGAAAGTTGGTGCTTGAAGCTGCTCCCATAAAGCCGCCTCCTGCATTCATTCCCATGCCCATACCCATAAATCCTGCCATGGAACCATTGGCATTGCTTCCTGCCGCTTCTAAGCCTCTGGCCACTGCTCCCTGCACATAACCCTCCCTGACACCGGGATCGCTTAACATGGCCCCCTGGTTGCGAAGGTGGATCAGCTCCTTTGATTCCTCATCATAGGAAATACTGGCAATACCTACGGACTGTATCTCTATTCCTCTCTGGATCTTCCACTCATCATCAAGAATATCAGCCATATACTGGCCCAGCTCTCTTCCCTTGGAAGCTACATAAGAAATCCGGATGCCATCGGCGGACATCTGGTTTATGGAAGACTGAAGAGCCTCTAAAAATTCAGATAAATACTGGGCGTTGATGTCATCCACTTCAACCCGGGAAGTATTTTTCGGTATGGCCTCCGCATAGAACTGCAGAGGGTCTGTCACCTTGATGGAATACGTTCCATGTGCCCGTAAAAACAATTCCGCATTATAGAACTGGTCAAAGTAGTTAATTGGATTTGGGGTACCGAACTTGATTCCTTTAATCTCCTGTAGATTGATAAAATATACTTTCTGGGCAGTGGGCGTCTGACCGCCAAAGCGGATCCGGTCAAAGGATTCCTTTAACGCCTCATCAAACTGGCCGTTAAAGAGGGAGGGAAGGGAAGAGTTCTTCACGGTAAAATAGCCTGGTTCCCCTGTGTAATCGATCACCTTTCCGCCATCTACCAAAAGCATGAACTGATTGGGGTAAACGTGAATGACGGAACCGTCGGATACGGTATAATCTGTGCTCTTGGTATTGGATCCCTTGCGGATCTTCACTCCGCCTGCGAATACGGTCTGGTCTNNCTATACCGTTCCTCTCATCATGGATATTTCTTTCGCATACCCGGAAAGGTCATTGGGCGTTTCCAGATAAAAAGGAAGGCCCTTTAAAGCCGGGTGAACCGTCATCCGCTTCAGCGCCTCAAAACCGATAAAGCCCTCTCCGATTTTTGCATGGCGGTCCTTATGGGCCCCCAGAGGGTTCTGGCTGTCATTTAAATGGATTGCCTTTAATTTATCCAGGCCGATAATTCGGTCAAACCGGTTTAAGACTCCGTCTAAATCACCGGAAATATCATAGCCCGCATCCCATACGTGGCACGTATCCAGGCAGACTCCCATGTGGTCCTTTTGTTCTACCCGGTCCAGGATCTCCCGCAGCTCCTCAAATTCCCGTCCTATCTCACTGCCCTTGCCGGACATGGTTTCTAAAAGGACCGTGGTATGATGTTCCGGAGTCAGAATCTGATTTAACATATCTGAAATATAGCCGATCCCCGTTTCCGCCCCCTGACCTACATGGCTTCCCGGGTGAAAATTATAGCAGTTTCCGGGAGTGTATTCCATCCGTTCTAAATCATCCTTCATGGTGTCTATGGCAAGGGCCCGAAGCCCTTCATCCGCGGAGCAGGCATTTAAAGTATAGGGCGCATGGGCCAGAATCCGGTTAATTCCATGTTCCGCGGCAAAGGCCAGGAAACGGTCCACATCCTCAGGATTCATGGCCTTGGCCCTGGTTCCCCTGGGATTTCTTGTAAA
>DJBG01000228.1:253-7604 GCA_002429965.1 Hungatella sp. UBA5982 | reverse complement strand
ACAACTGCCAGATAAATATCCTATGCAAAATGATGTAAACAATATCCCCACTTCTTTTGTTATTTTGGTTCACTTTAAGTAATCATACCATACATAAAAGAATGTTCCAATCGACTAAGAGCAGACTATATTTTTTGAAATTTCAGATCCTAAATAAAGTTCGAATGCCTGTAATAATTCCGGCATGCGGGCTTTTTTCTGCATGACAGGTAATGCGTCTGGAAATAACAGGAACGCAAATATTGAGGATAAATCTATCCATAAATATACATTTGATCCATTTTTTGCGCATTGTTCAAAGAATAACCAACATGTTATACTTGTAAAAACCAAAGAGAGAAAAGGATCATGTGATGAATAAAAGTAATATGAAGAAAATATTTCTGTCTGCTTCCGTTTTTGTGCTGATCATTTTTGGGTGGTTCTTAAGCTGGGTAGTATTTGCTGAAAAGCCTGACAGAATTTCTCTGGAATCGTCCCAAAGCCCCACAACGGTCACTCTTGCAGACACACCGGTTCCCCTTTCCCCGGAAACCATTGCAGATAATCTTGAAACGGCTGCCGTCTTTGCCGCAGCGGAATCATCTGCCCCACCCGCAGCAGAACCGTCTGCTCCGACTGCAGCGGAATCATCTGCTCTGCCCGCTACGGAACCCTCCCCTTTGCAGTCTGGTAAATTAGTTGGGTATTATGCGGCATGGGCGGCCTATTATAATTACTATCCAAACCAGATCGATGCCGGTAAGCTGACCCATATTAATTATTCTTTTGCCAACATTGGTTCTGACTTAAAGATTGCCCTGGGATATCCTGACGTGGATTCTTCTAACATAAAGCTTTTAAATTCCTTAAAACAGACCAATCCGGATTTAAAAACCTTAATTTCCGTTGGAGGCTGGAACTGGTCGGGGAGATTCTCGGATGTGGCCCTGACAGAGGAGACCAGAACTGCATTTGCAGTCAGCTGCGTTGATTTCATTAAAAAATACGGCTTTGACGGAGTTGACTTAGACTGGGAGTATCCGGTCAGCGGAGGTCTTGCGGCAAATGCCAGGCGTGGGGAAGATAAACATAATTTTACGCTGCTTCTTAAAAAGATTCGAGAAAAACTGGATGCTCAGGGTACTGCTGACAATAAGCATTACTTACTGACCATTGCAGGAGGAGCGGATACTTCTTACATAAACAATGTGGAGCTGTCAAAGCTGGCTCAGTATCTGGATTATGCAAATGTCATGACCTATGATCTGCATGGATATTGGGATTCTAATACAGATCTCCTTGCTCCTTTATATGACAACAGTGATTCTTCTCCCCAGTATAAAGCGAGTGTGGATAAGGCTGTTACTGCCTGGCTGGGTGCATCTTTTCCAGCGGAAAAGATGGTATTGGGTATCCCGTTTTACGGGTATTTATATTCTTCTGTAAATAATTCAAACAATGGATTGTATCAGACCTTTAGCGGTTCCAATTCCATTGGTTATCAGGATATTATAGAAAATTATTTAAATAAACCAGGCTATTCCAGTCATTTCCATTCCCAGTCAAAGGTTCCCTGGTTATTTAACGGTACGATCTTCATAAGCTATGAAGATCCGAAATCCATAGGCTATAAAACAGATTATATCAAATCAAAGAAATTAGGAGGCGCTATGATTTGGGAGTTGAGCCAGGATCCAAAGGGGGAACTTCTCAGTGCACTGTATCATGGATTGAAGCAATAGAAGAAAGGCGCCNNACTGGCGCCTGTTTTGTCTCCGGCCGGTCAATATGAGGATTTTCTCACTTTTTCAGAGTGCTGAGTCCAGCCACTTCATCTACGGGAAGAGAGAAAGCGATGGCATGTTCTCCAGTTTCCTTTAATACCGTTTCGCAGATGGATTTAAGAACCGCCTGCTTATCCGTAAAGGGAACCAGGATGAGGAGAATTTCCTTCTCACTGGAAAGAGTCAGACCAAAAAGCTTTTTTGAATCATCCGCAAGAGCTTCTCTGGCTTTGACCAGGGTTCCTCCCTTGCAACCGGCATTTCTGGCAGCTTCCATAATGGGAGCGGAAAGGTCGGTATTGATGACAGCAGCAATTAGTTCGTATCTGATCGTATCTGGCATAGAGCGATCCTCCTTGTGATAATCTGTGGATGTGGGCATATCCCCGCCTGACGGGGCATTTTCTAATATACAGGAAGCTGCGGCACTGATCCCTGACAGGGGGATGGTAAATACGATGCCATAGCCTTGTTTTTCAAGCTCCAATGTTTCATGCAGAGCGGATAATAAGCGCCCGGTAGACGCTTCTTCCACAATTCCGATAACCAGATCCTTTTCCGGCTCATCAAACCCCAGGCAGTCCCTGATCGCAGAGCTTGCAGTTCCATGTCCTCTGGTAATGAGAAGCAGTTCCTGATGATGTTCTTTAAAAACGGAAGCTGCTTTTTCGCCCTTTCCCCTGGCTACGATAACCGTGATCCAGTTTATTTTACGATTGGAAGTCATCAGCCTCCTCCTTTCCTAAGTCAATAAATTCTAATTCCATATTAAGCAGCGGCTCACTCACCGGAACATTTGCTTTTTTAGTCTTGTAATTATAGGATACACCAATGAGCTGTATGATGATCAGCGGCGTCATGGCGACCATGGCCACGATGCCAAAGGCGTCGGTCACTATATTTCCTCCCAGGGCTTCACAGGCCCCCATAGCAAAGGGAAGCAGGAAGGTGGCCGTCATAGGGCCGGAAGCGACACCGCCCGAGTCAAAGGCAATGGATGTAAAAATCGGCGGAACCACAAAAGAAAGGCCAAGGGCCAGGGCGTAGCCGGGAAGCAGCAGAGCCAGTAAGGGAAGACCTGTCATGACCCTTAGGATTGACAATCCAAGGGAGATAGACATGCCGATGGATAATCCGGTCATCATGGTTTTTTCCGAGATGGAGCCTCCTGTAATTTCCTCTACCTGCCTATTTAAAACCTGTACGGCAGGTTCGGCTTTCACGATATAGTACCCGATAAGCATACCGATGGGAATCATGACCCAGTTGTAGGGAAGAGAGGCCAGCTGCTGTCCAAGATAATTGCCGGCAGGCATAAAGCCTACATTGACGCCGGTAAGGAAAAGCGTCAGTCCGATGTAGGAGTAAATAAGCCCCACCAGGATTTTGATCAGCTGTCTTTTCCGCAGCTTCAAAAAGAAGATTTGGAATACGATAAAGAACAGCAAAATGGGTAAAAGAGCCAAAAAGACCTCCCAGGCATAGTCAGGAAGCTCATGCTGAAAGGCCAGCCAGAGATCCTGGGAATTGTTTATGGAAGGAATTATCATGGGTTCATAATCAGTTGCAGAGGATTTATAAGCCAGCCCCAGGATCATAACGGAAAGAATCGGTCCAACGGAACATAAGGCGACTAACCCAAAACTGTCGCTGTCAGAATTCTTACCCCGGCCGATCGTTGAGAGGCCAACACCAAGAGCCATGATAAAAGGTACTGTAATAGGGCCTGTTGTAACGCCGCCGGAGTCAAAGGCCACAGCCAGAAATTCTTTGGGAACAAAAGCGGACGTAACAAAGAGTACGGCATAGCAGATCATAAGGATACGGGATAAGCTCCAGCCAAGCAAGGTTCTTAAAAATGCAATTGCCAGGAACAAGCCCACTCCTGCGGCCACAGAAAGGATCAGGATCATGTCAGGAACTGCCGGGGTCTGACCGGCCAGGACCTGAAGATCCGGTTCTGCTATGGTAATAATAAAACCAATGATAAAACAGGCAAAAACAATGATCGGCAGCTTTTTGGATTTTGCCAGTTGGGCGCCCGCTTTTTCCCCGATGATCATCATGGACATATCAACACCAAGTGTGAAAAAGCCCATTCCAACGGTTAAAAGGGTCGCACCTACCAGAAACAGCATCAGTGGGTCAAGAGGCATGGGAGTGATGGTTATGCACAAGATCAACACGATACATGTAACGGGCAGGACAGATGATAAGGATTCTACAATTTTTTCTTTTAACTTTTGATTCAAAGAGATACCTCCTGTTGTCCGTTTTTTATGATAGGGATTCTTAAGAATGATAATTTGCACAGAATTGTGCGTGAGCCTGCAGACTCTTTTTAGATCATTAACTAGTTTAACACATAAATAGTTGCGAGTGCAACTAAAATTTTTATGAATAATTGTCATCCCTGGAAAAAACTGCCTTTAGCCGTTCACAAACGTACATTTACCGGTCTTACCAATTTCATATCCTTTAAAAGGAAGAAGGCTGTTTTTAAATTCCTGGGAGTTTACCGTGTCAGCAATGCTTTGAAAGGCCCGATGGTTCAAAACCTCCTTAGAAAAGACCAGATCCATGGAGACGGCGGACAGAGGGATAAAGTCAAGCTGGGGATAAGCAGCCAGGTGGGAGATATCGCCGATGCCTGCATCAGCAGTTCCCGATGCGACCGCATTTGCGGCTGACATATGGGAGAGACATTCCGTCTGGTAACCGGGAATCCCGGCCTTTTCAATGTTATGGGATGAAAGGATGGAATCCATATAGATCCGGTACCCATTTCCCTTCTCACGGTTTATGAACCGGATATCCGGGCGGCATAAGTCCTTTACGGTGTGTAAGCCCTTTGGATTGCCTTTTCTGATGTAAAAGCCTGCTAAAAGGCTGCAGATATGGAGGACTGCAGCTTCCTTTCCGGGCAGCAGGCTCTCAATCTGCCGGATTTCCTGCCCTTCCCGGCTGGTGCAGAAGGAGGTTAGGGCCATATGGGTCTTTTCATAGTATAGGGAATAAAGACTGTTATAATCATTCATATAGGAATGCAGGATGGGAAGGCTTTCCGGGCGCTGGCTCAGCTGGCTTCCAAGCAGCTCCACAACTCTGGATTCCTGGCTGCTTATAATCAGGCCGCTGGCGTTAAGAAGGTAATCCATCTGCCGGATTGCGGAATCAGCGGTAAACAGAGGGATATCCATGATCCTGGGAAGAGGCTCCTCTGCCTTGGAAGCACTGCTGGTGTCTGGAGCTTTTAAATATTCATCCAGTTGTTCCTGACTGACCCGTATCTGCTTGCCTACCTTGGTTGCCTTTAATTCTCCCCGCTTTATCAGTTCATAAACTGTGGATTTTTTAATTTTAAGCTGGTCAGCCACTTCCTGGGTGGTGTATACTTTTTCCATACGGTTTCCTCCTTGCTTCCTGTGGTTTCGATCATTTATAAATAGTTATAGCATATTTCATTTCATTGTCAATGAAAGGCTGTGAGAGCGGTCTTAATTCCCGATGTAATTATATAAATAGATTGGCATTGACTTTCCGAAAGATATCATCTAAAATGAATTGGTAATTACCAAACGGGGCAAAACCCAACAAAACTTAATTAAAATGAACAATATTGTTCGAAAAACCAGGAGGAAGTATTATGAAACAAGGAAAAAAATTACTTGCAGTAATGTTGGCGGTAATGTTTACTGCCGGTACGGTAGTGGGGTGCGGTTCAACCGGTACAAAGGCTACCCAGGCGGATCAGACAACTGCAAAAGAGGAAGCCACTAAGGCCGAAGAAACTACGACGGCTGAAGTAACAACAGCTGCAAAAGCAGAGAAGGAAGACCTTTATGTTTTTATTGCAGCCAGCTTGAAAAACACAATGGAAAAGATCAAGGAAACTTATGAAAAAGATCATCCCAATGTAAACATCATTTATAATGCGGACAGCTCAGGAACCCTTCAGACCCAGATCGAAGAAGGCGCCCAGTGTGACATTTTCTTTTCTGCGGCAACCAAGCAGATGGACGCGTTAAAGGATGGCGGATTCGTAGTAGACGGTTCTATCTCCAACTTACTTGAGAATAAAATTGTCTTAATCAAGCCAAATGGCGGAAAAACTGAGGTAACGGGTTTTGACAACATCACAAAGGCATCAAGCCTTGCCCTTGCGGGAGAGGATGTACCTGTAGGCCAGTATGCAAGAAAGCTGTTCACCAACTTAGGAATCCTTGATCAGGTAATGAAAATGGAAATTAACGAAGGCGCCAATGTTACCGCTGTTTTAACAGCCGTTGCAGAGGGAAGCAATGAAGTGGGCGTTGTCTATGCAACCGATGCGGCTTCCATGGCGGACAAGGTTGAAATCATAGCAGAAGCAGATAAGAGCATGATCGATCCTGCTGTTTATCCGGTGGGCCTGATCATCGACAAGGAGGCATCAGAGGAGCAGGCAAAGGCAGCTGCTGAATTTAAAGAATATCTGGTTAGCGATGAGGGCGTTATGAAGCTGTTTACTGATGCCGGATTTGCAAACTCTTCAAAATAAATAATACATAAAAAAGGGGGTGAAAATCTATGTTGGATCTGATGAAAACGATAGATTGGAGTCCCCTTTTTATTTCTCTTAAAACGGGGATTCTGGCAACGGTGCTGACCTTTTTCCTGGGGATAGGCGCCGCGAGGCTGATCATGAAACTGAGTAATACGGCAAAATCCATCGTAGATGGAATCTTGACATTGCCGCTGGTACTTCCGCCTACTGTGGCCGGGTTCTTTCTTCTTTTGATCTTCAGCCTTCGCAGGCCCTTCGGCAAATTTCTTTTTGAGGAATTTAATATAAAAATGGTGCAGACATGGCCCGGCTGTGTCATAGCCGCTTTTGTTATCGCATTTCCTTTGATGTACCGGAATGCAAGAGCAGCCTTTGAACAGGTGGATGTTGACATTATCCATGCGGGAAGAACCCTGGGGCTGTCGGAGAGGAAGATCTTCTGGAAGATCATCGTTCCCATTGCGGCTCCTGGACTGGCTTCCGGGACCGTGCTGGCCTTTGCCAGAGCCATCGGAGAATACGGGGCAACTGCCATGCTGGCAGGAAATATTCTGGGAAAGACCAGAACGGTTTCTGTTGCTATTGCTTCCGAGGTGGCGGCAGGAAACTGGGATACGGCTGCATTCTGGGTATGCGTGATTGTTATCTTGTCTTTTTTTATTGTTGCTGTTATAAATTATATATCCGGAAAAAATATGAAACATGTGAACAGGTGGATTTAGTATGGCACTGCAGGTAAACATCCGAAAAAAATTTACAGGATTTGAATTAAATGTGGAATTTGAGACTGACGGCGGCTGCATGGGGATCCTGGGTGCCTCAGGCTGCGGGAAAAGCATGACCTTAAAATGCGTGGCAGGAATTGAAAAGCCGGATCACGGCCGGATCGTTTTAAACGGGAAGGTGTTGTTCGATTCGGAGAAAGGGATCAATTTACCCGCCAGAGAACGCCGTGTCGGCTACCTGTTTCAGAATTATGCCCTGTTTCCTACCATGACAGTAGAGGAGAACTTAGCAATTGTGCTTCCGGGAAAGAAAA
>DJBG01000228.1:0-202 GCA_002429965.1 Hungatella sp. UBA5982 | reverse complement strand
AAAGACCATATTAAAAGGCAGCACAAAAGACATTTTCCGGAGGCCGGAAAGAATGGAGGCAGCAAAGCTGACCGGCTGCAAGAATATTTCATCCATAGAGAAAATAAGCGATTATGAGCTTTATGCCTGTGACTGGAAGATAAAGCTTAAGACAGAGGAGAAAATCGGAGATTCCATCCGGTACGTAGGAATAAGGGGCCAT
>DJBG01000075.1 GCA_002429965.1 Hungatella sp. UBA5982 | reverse complement strand
CCGTACCGGTTCGATTCCGGTCGCCGGCATTTGCCTGAAAAGGTAAAAAAGTGAATATGTGTGTGTAGCTCAGCTGGATAGAGCACTTGGCTACGGACCAAGGTGTCGGGAGTTCGAATCTTCTCACGCACGTACAGAAAACCTTTGTTTTACAAGGGTTCTCAAAATTTAAGGCATCCTGTAAAGGGTGCCTTTTTCGTACTTGACTAACATTTGACTAACGTTTTTATTTTACTTTTATATGGAATAGATTTTCCAAGGTATTAGATGCTGCTTCATCTGCCTTTTGTAAGAAGTGGCTGTATATGTCGGTAGTAGTGCTTGTCTGTGCATGACCCAGCCTTCCAGATACGGTCCGGATATCTACGTTCTGGGAAATAAGTAACGTAGCTGAAGTGTGCCTTAAGCCGTGCAAGGGTATTTCCGGAAGTTTATATTCTTCCTTGGTAACTGATTCATTATGCCACCGAATAATTTTCTTAAACATGCCATATGGAGTGCTTGGATACAATTGTCGGCCATTCCATTGAGTAAATAAGTGATTGCCGTCTTCCCAAGCACTGCCAATGTTCATACGGTATTCCAGCTGTTCTTATCGATATAGTTTCACCTGGGCCATGATAGAAGCCGGTACAGATATTAGCCGGTTGGAAGATTCTGTTTTAGGAGGTTTGGTAAACAGTTGTCCGTCTATTATGCTTGTGCTTTTGCTAATAGATACTGTATTCTGATCAAAGTCAAAATCACTCCATTCCAGAGCGACTAATTCGCCCCGGCGCAGGCCGCAGAAGAGTGCCAGGTTGAAGAATACTTTAAATTGTGTTTGTATATCCTTATGCTCTGAATAGGCATCGACGTGATATTCTTTTCCTGTATCAACTATTCGGTCATGAGCTTTCTTCTGTATTGTTACACCATTGTTTAAATGTGCTTAAAAAGGCTTCTGTTTGCTCTAATGTGAAGCGCTTGACAGTTTTACCCTGGGTGGCTTATGGTGGCTCTACGCGGTCACAGGTTTGTCCAGGGGCCATGGTAAAGGGCCAGCAGGCGTCTGACGGCAAGTGGTATTACCTGGACCATGAAGGCAAGATGGCCACGGATCCGGTGATGCTCACGCCGGATCTGGACGGTGCGCTGCAGTATCCTGTATTTTAAATTGCTGCATACAATATATTGTTCAAAGCGTTTATTGTAATATATCACTCCTAATTTAGTGGGCTCCAGTGATCCGGTCTGGGGTCCATTTTCTGCCCATTCTCAATATTCACACCTTGTCTACTTGTCCCATATAATATAGTAAGTACGGCATGAAAGGAGTCAAAGTATATGAGTAGAGATACTTTTAAATGTAGATGCGAATGTTTTGAAAAGTGCGAACCCAAACGCGAATGTGAATGCGAAAAGAAACGCGAATGTGAATGCGAAAAGAAACGTGAATGCGAATGCGAAAAGAAACGTGAATGCGAAAAGAAACATGAATGCGAATGGTTCGAAAAAGCATTAAAAGAAGCTTACTGGAGAGGTTTTAAAGACGGCTGCAGAAAATGCAGACGGAAAGAAAATGAATGTGACGAACGTGAAAAGTATGATGAGTATGAAGATTACGAAGAGTATGATAGTTAGTCTTTGATATGAGCGGGCTTCGGTATTCCAGGCCCGCTTTAAAAAGCTCTTTGCAATCTGCCTGCGGCAAATGAACTTGATTACAATTCAACTTTTACTCCATAAAACAAAAGAATTCCCCCGGCAAATGAACCGGGGAAACCTCAAACACCATCAATAGACAGTAAGATTATTAATCCCTAAATACAATTGTATAATAAAGAATTATTTGTTTATTACCACAGGGGCATGTACAGCCTAAAAAAACTGTATCCTCTTGGTTGAAACAAAAACCAAAAATGTGACCAAAAAGGTTGATTAAGAACAAGAAAAAATTTAATTCTCTTTCTAATTCGATTGTGCTGCAATAAGTGAAAACTTGAGCATACCATAGTTTACATGGTCTATGATCACCACACCTAGGAATGTCCCAATCAATATCAAATTTTTTTCTCAGTATTTCCCTTTTTTCATCATCTGATTTTCCTTCTATAGATTCTAACACTTCTTCTTTTAATTCTTCTAAAACTTTTCCCTGTATATTCATAATAATATTGTGCCCCCTAAAATATTTACTTACAATATAATAATATTCAATATAATTCATTTTGACACAAGCCCTGATCCAAGGCCTTTTTTAGCAGGGATAGTGCCGGGGCTGTGAGGGGGATTAGCTTAAGAGATAAAATGTATAGGTAAGTGTTGCTAATATTAAATGGCGGGTAACCGGTTCTCCGGGCCCGCCTATAAATAATACTTTGCAATCTACCATTAGCATAGATTTTTTAATCCTTCTAGCATTGGCATTATTATATCCACATATAGGACATACAAATCTTGTTTAGATTTCAAATTCTCTAAAAAGGTTGAATGTGATGGACATTTAAAACTTCTGGATGTAATATTTATTATTAATAACAAACCACATTTGTGCATCGAATTTCATAACAGTCCAAAAAGATAAGCCTTGGAGACCATATTCTTCTACCAGATCAGCTCTTGCGTCAAAGCTTCTTGCATCTTTAGTCCATACTACATGCAGAATCCCATCACTATCCATATAGTAGAAATAGGGTGACTGTGCTGCTTCATTAAATTGTATTGGTATACCATTTTCCGCTGCAATTTGTACTGCACTGTTATAAGATATTATAGTAGCTTCTGTGGCACCGGGAACATAGGGAAGGGTCCAATCATAACCTAGAGCAGTAACTCCTAGAAAAATTTTTTCAGGTGGAATAATACTAACCATGTAATTTAACAACTCTCTTAAGACATTAACCGGAAAAATTGCGTTTGGATAACTGTAAGACCTTGACCAATCATAAGAAGAAAATATGATTCCATCTACAAATTCAGCTAATTTTGAATAGTCTATTTTTTCAAAACTAATGTTAGGGGTATTAATATTTGTAGCAGGCGTTATGGTAATTACTACCCTGAAACCTTCTGAATGAAATATTGCAGCGGCCCTTTCCAAAAAATCTGCAAAGATATTCAGGTTATCATAGTTAATGGATTCAGTATATATGTTTATACCATAAAAACCTTTCATTTTCAGTATTTGAAGAGCATTATCAATCAGGCGCTCCTGCACAGAAGGATTACTTAAAATTACAAAGGACACTTCACGGTTAATTATTCCCTCTCCCGTCATAGTGGTAACAAACATCATGGGTGCAGTACAATAAGTTTTAGCCAGCTGGATTAGTTCAGTGTCGTCATCACTGGAGACAATTTCTCCTTCACTTGTAGCCCTATAATTAAATATGGTCAGATAAGATAAAAAAGGAAGTGTTTTTATTAAAACAGATTTATCTATATAAGGAAAGATATAGCCACTAGTGGCAATTGTTCTTGTTTTATTAGTTTGATAGCTTATAACTATGGTTTCACCGACGTACATAAATTCCCTATCGGAAAGATAGGGATTATTTCTTAATAATTCCATTGTCGTAGTACCATGCTGCTCCGCAATACTCTCCAAAGTATCGCCGGCCTGGACGACGTAGATTGTTTCCGGTTGTACAATCACAATGGTTTGACCGATTGCTAAATTGCCAGGGTTTGTAATTCCGTTTTCCAATATTAATCTGTCAACTGGGATTTTGTAATATTCTGATATTGAGTTGATGGTTTCACCGGGTTGAACAACGTGTATGATCATGGATTCCCTCAAATGACCTTATTAATACTATTATATGCTAATCTTACATGTTCATAACATCATAGTGTAGATAATAATCTATCTCAATAATCTTGCGCAATAACTGGTTTAAGCAGTTGAGATAGAAAGTCAATGATATAGGCGGGTATCCGGTATTCCGGGTCCGCCATATTTCATTAAAACACCATAATCCATTTATTCTCCAAAATATTAAAAATTAGCTTGAATCTATATAGTATACCGCAGGATATCCTGATAACTCCGATATTCCACAAGAAATGTTGTAGAATCAATCTGTAAAGTGTATTTTTATAGGTACTAAGAAAATTGGAATGTTCGAAATTTTTAATTATAAATTAATCCTATAATTTCTATGCTGAGTTGATAAAGAAACGTCCTTATTTAAAAGACGAAACAGAGAGGTTATACCAGTTTATAAAAGAATATCACGCTGTAGTTACAAAAAGATATTATGAGTACTTTGGTTTTCCTCAAATTTCTAAGAAGATTACCCCATTGCTTAATGATACATATATCAAGTATAATGTAAATTTAGCTGCTGCTAGGAAAAAGAAGTCTCTTGAAATTTTAATGATGTTTACATGGCTTGGAGAAGTTAGTGGGGAGGATGCTGAATTCTTTCAGAATTATTTGTCGGAATTTAAAGAATATCTGCTACCTACAGACCAAGGTGTCGGGAGTTCGAATCTTCTCACGCACGTACAGAAAACCTTTGTTTGACAAGGGTTATAAAAAAGGCATCCTGTAAAGGGTGCTTTTTTCGTATTAAAAGGCAATTCATCACTTTACAAATTTAGCAAATAGGTGTATATTAACCATGTATCATAAAATGCGCCGGTAGCTCAGCTGGATAGAGCGTCTGGCTACGGACCAGAAGGCCGCGAGTTCAAATCTTGTCCGGCGCATGAAAAGAACAGTTTTTTAAATTTTGAAAACTGTTCTTTTTTCATATCTGTTTTAGGGATTTAACAGGAAGTCCGTATTTATACAAATTATAGCTTGATTTTTTTTCAGAATTTATTATACTAAACTTAGGGCTTTGGGGAAGATAGAATCAGGTGCGATGAGGTAGCTGTAGACAATAGGTGCAGTGCCTCTTTTTTTATATCAGGCTGTCAGATTTGGCCGGCAGGGAGTTTATCCATAGGTATGAAAGATGAAATAATAAAGAAGCTGGAACAGCTTCCTGGAAAAATCGGTTTTTTCTATGAAAATTTGAAAACAGGAGACGGGTTCGCTCATCACGAACAAGAACCCATGATGGCAGCCAGCGTTATCAAGCTGTTTGTTATGGCAGCTGCATTTGAAAAGGAAAAAAAGGGGACCTTCCAGATGGATGAGCTGTTTGCCGTGAAACGGGAGGACTGTGTTCCTTCCTGCGGTGCTCTTACTTATCTTCATGATGGAATTCTGGTAACAGGTATGGATCTGATCACCTTAATGATCATTTTCAGTGATAATACGGCTACCAATGTTTTGATTGATATTCTTGGAATGGATGAGATCAACGAATCGATCCGGGGGCTTGGGTTCAGGCAGACGCTTCTCCAGAGAAAAATGTATGATAAGGAAAGATCAGCTCAGGGAATCCAGAACTACATAACTGCCTATGAAACAGGCAGGCTTCTGAAAATGATGTATGACGGAATTCTGATAGACCGACAGTCCAGTGAAACAATGATTTCAATTCTAAAAAATCAGCAGCTATGCAGTAAGATTCCATTTTATCTGCAAGCTCTTTCGGATTGTCCGGAGATCGCCCACAAGACCGGGGAAGATACGGGGATCACTCATGACGTGGGGATTGTTTATGGAATGGAGCCGTTTTTGGTCTGCTTTTGTGGAAACGAAACGGATACTCCTGCCTTTGAAAGGATCATGGCTGAGATTTCCCTGGATTTATTCAAGCAGGTCAATAAAGAGATTTAGGAAATTGAGGGAAAATGAATGAAGATTGTAAAGATAGAAACAGCAAAGGTCAATATTCCTCTTGTAACACCGTTTAAAACGGCTTTAAGAACGGTTGACAGCGTGAATGATATTGTGGTGAGGATCACAACGGATGACGGTCAGACTGGGTTCGGTGAGGCACCTCCTACTGCCGTGATCACAGGGGATACCCATGGCTCCATTCTTTCCGCCATTGAGGAATTCATTGCCCCGGCCATAATTGGCATGGAGATTGAGAACCTAGATGGAATCATGAAAAAGCTTCATGGCTGCATCTTAAAGAATAGTTCTGCTAAGGCCGCGGTGGACATGGCTGTTTATGACCTTTTTGCAAAGTCCTGCAGGAAACCCTTATATAAGATTCTGGGAGGCGGACGAGCGGAGATCGAAACGGATCTGACCATCAGCGTCAATGGTGTTGAAGAGATGGTGGCAGACAGCCTAAAGGCGGTTTCCCAGGGCTTTCGTATCCTAAAAATCAAAGTGGGAAAAGAGAGCAGTAAGGATGTGGAGCGGATTCAGGCGATTCGTCAGGCAGTGGGGCCGGATATCAAGCTGCGTATTGATGCAAATCAGGGCTGGTCTGCCAAGGATGCAGTCAGGATCATAAGGACGCTGGAAGATATGGGAATTGGCATGGATCTGGTAGAACAGCCGGTAAATGCCCATGACTTTGAGGGGATGAAGTTTGTGACCAGCCAGGTATATACGCCCATCCTGGCGGACGAGAGCGTATTTTCACCGGAGGATGCCATAAGGATTATCAGGGAACGGGCGGCGGATCTTATTAATATCAAGCTTATGAAGACCGGGGGTATCCATGAGGCCTTAAAGATCTGTGCCATTGCGGAAAGCTTTGGGATGGAGTGCATGATCGGCTGTATGCTGGAAAGTAAGATTGCCGTGAGCGCGGCAGCTCATCTGGCGGCCGGAAAAGGGATCATTACCCGGGCGGATTTAGATGGACCGTCTCTCTGCAGGGAAGATCCGTACATAGGAGGACCTGTTTTTGACGGACCTAAGATTGTTATGAATGAGGATCCTGGAATGGGAATCAGCAAAGTGGCGGCATTCTGTGACTGATGTAATGAAAAGATACTAATCCCGTTTGGGTTAGAAATATTAGGAAAATGGAGGAGAATTTATGAAGAAAAGAAGATTAATGGCTGCGATGCTATGCGCAGTTCTTGCTGCTTCCACGGCACTAAGCGGCTGTGGCGGGAAAAAGAACACAGGAGATGGTTCCCAGGCGGCAGGGAATGAAAGTGGGGCGGCAGAGAGCGGAAAGGCGGCTGTGTATACCAGGTTATATGGTTCAGAGGTTACAACTTTAAATTATCTTGTTTCCGCATCAACGGAAGACCAAAGACCTGCGGCAAACTGCGTTGACACCTTAATTGAATATGATAATAAGGGGCAGATTAAACCCGGACTTTCTACGGAATGGAGTTATGATGAAGCTTCTTTGACATGGACCTTTAAGTTACGTGAGGCCAAGTGGGTGGACAATACCGGGGCCGAGGTTGCAGACGTGACGGCCCAGGATTTTGTTGATGCCATGAAATATGAGCTGACCCCTGAGTATGAAAGTGCAAACGTACAGAACCTCTTTGGAGTGATAGCGAATGCGGAGAAATATTATAATGGATTGGCATATAAAGGCGGGGCAGATAAGGACGGGAAGGTCTGGGATCCTATTGATTTTTCAGAGGTAGGAGTAAAGGTAGTTGATGACCATACCCTTACTTATACTTTAGAAAAAGAGGTTCCATATTTTCTTTCCTCCCTGGCGTATGTAGTATATATGCCGGCTTACGGTCCGCAGCTTACGGAATTGGGAAAAGATTTTGGTACAGGTGCAGATAAGATGTATTACAACGGTGCTTTCTATCTGGAAGAATTTTCTCCCCAGGAAAAACAGGTCTATAAGAAGAACTCTTTAAATTATGATGCAAATATCGTTTATCTCGATGAAATTCAGAGGATTTATAATGCAGAATACAATACCATTGGGCCTGAGATGGTAAAACGCGGAGAGGTTGATTATGCAGAAATCTCCTCTGATATCCTGGATGATTGGTTAAAAGGAGAGGATACTAAGAATTTGATCAGCCGTGAGCGGCCAAAGACCAGCTATTCTTATTTCTACTGCTTTAATTTTAACCCGCAGTTTGATGCTCAGTATGAGCCGGATAACTGGAAAAAAGCTGTAAATAATGAAAATTTCCGCAAGGCATTGTTTGCAGGTTTAAATAAAACAAAAGAGGTATCTGTTCTGGAACCGGGTACTCCTGACGATTTTGTAATCAACTCCATTACACCGCCCAATTTTACATTCAATGCGGATGGGGCGGATTATACAACGGTCGGCGATATGGAGTCCTTAAATCAAACCTTTGATGAGACAAAAGCAAAAGAATACCGTGATCTGGCAAAGGAAGAGCTGACTGCTGAAGGTGTTACGTTCCCTATAAAGGTTCTTATGCCTTATAATCCTTCTGAAATCAACTGGGATAAGGAATGTCAGGTAGTGGAGCAGCAGATGGAAAGTCTGCTTGGCACGGATTTCATTGATATCATTGTGGAGGCCGGCCCTGCGGATGGATTCTTAACGGAAGTGCGCCGAAACGGCAAGTTTGCATTGATGAAATGTAACTGGGGCGCTGATTATGCGGACCCGGAAACCTGGACCGACCCGTTCTACCAGTCAAAGGGCGAGGAAGGATATGATCTTGGATATAAGTATGGAAATATTGCAAAGGCCATTGAAGAAGGAACCCCTTCCGCAGATGCGGCAGTGGAGTACTTTTCTCTGGTGGAGGCAGCCAAGGATATAAAGGTAGATATCAATATCCGTTATGAGGCATTTGCCAAAGCGGAAGCCAGCCTGATCAACCATGCATTTGTTCAGCCCCTTAGTATTTCAGTGAGCAGGTATGTAGCTGACAAACTGGATGTATTTGAAGGCCAGTATGCGCCCTTTGGTGTGTCAAACTTAAAATATAAGGGTCAGCATCTTCAGGACCATTACATTTCCATGGATGAGTTTAAGGCCAACAGGGAAGCGAACGAGAAATAAACGGCAGGTATATACGCCGGGCCATTGGCGGTAAAGCTTATGGTCCGGCGGAAAAATACCGTCTGAAAAGGATGTGCCGGAGGACACGTCTTGTTCCGAGAGTATTTTTAAAAGAAAACACAAAGGAGCCGAGAAACTGATGTTAAAGTATTTAGGTAAAAGAATCGCACGTTCATTTCTTACGCTGATCATCATTCTGACCGCGGTGTTCTGTTTGCTTCGCCTGATGCCCATTGAGGGATATTTCCAGAATTATGACAAGATGACGCCTCAGCAGATCCAGGTGGGCTTAAAGGAAATGGGTCTTACGGATCCTCTTCCGGTCCAGGTGATCCATTTCTTTAAAGACCTTCTTCACGGGGATTTAGGCGTATCCAGGATCTACCGTTCTAACGTTCCCGTATCTGATATTCTGGCGGACAAGGTCCCTGTTTCTGTGAAATTGGGTGTCTGGTCTATGGCAGTATCTCTTCTTGTAGGGCTTCCCATTGGGGCCTTGATGGCGCGGTATAAATACAGGTGGTTCGACAGAATCGGAACCTTGTTCATTGTCTGTATCCAGGCAGTTCCGGCAGCCGTTTATTTTCTCTATATCCAGCTTTACGGAACCAGGCTGATGGGAGTGGGATTGCTCTTCCAGATCGAAGATCCCAAATACTGGGTTCTTCCGGTTGTGTCCATGTCCCTTGGAAACATTGCTTTTTACGGCATGTGGCTGAGGCGGTACATGGTGGATGAAAGCAATAAGGATTATGTGAAGTTAGCCAAGGCAAAGGGGATGTCAGAGGNNGAGGGGGGAGTCATGTTCAAACATATCTTCCGTAATGCCTTTGTTCCTTTGGCCCAGTATATTCCCACCGCATTTTTAAACACGGTGATCGGCTCCATTTATATTGAATCCCTGTACAGCATCCCGGGTATGGGAGGGCTTCTTGTTGCGGTGATCAAAAAGCATGATAATACCATGGTCCAGGGCATTGTTTTGCTCTATGCCTGTGTAGGCGTTCTGGGGCTTTTGCTGGGTGATTTGCTGATGGTAATGCTGGATCCAAGAATTAGTCTGGGAAAGAAAGAAGGTGGCAGATGATGAAGCAATTTTCTTACCGCCATACAAAGGAAGCGGAATTTATGGAAAATATGGAGGAAGCGGAACTGTTTTCCTTTGTAGGCTTTAACCAGGAGGAAGCGGAGAAGACAGGGTACAGCAATTATTCCTACTGGTACAGCACCTTCCACGCCTTTTTAAAGAACCGGGGAGCTTTTGTACTTTTGGTGCTTTTGATCCTTCTTCTGGCATTTACCTTTATGCAGCCCTATCTGCCGGGGCAGTATGATCCTAACATGATCATCAACGATGCAAACGGGATGCAGTTTCGCAACATTCCACCTGGAAAAGAATTTATTCTGGGGACCAATTCCATTGGACAGGATTTATGGGCAAGGATCTGGGCAGGGACCAGGACTTCTTTGATCATCGGACTGTCCGTGGCCCTTGCGGAAGCGGTCATCGGCATAAGCGTCGGGGTGATCTGGGGATATGTGAGAAAGGCGGATTTCATCCTTACTGAAATTTACAATATCATTGACAACATTCCAAATACCATTATTTTGATCCTCATTTCCTATATTTTAAAGCCCAGTGTGAAAACTCTGGTATTTGCCATGTGCCTGACCGGATGGATTCAGATGGCCAGGTTTATCAGGAACCAGATTCTCATTATCAGGGACAGGGATTATAATGTCGCCAGCCGCTGTCTGGGGACACCGGTCAGCAGGATCATTGTAAAGAATCTCCTTCCTTATCTGGTGTCGGTCATTATGCTGCGCATGGCACTTACCATTCCGGCGGCCATCGGCAACGAGGTATTTATTACTTATATCGGTTTAGGACTTCCGGTAAATATTCCAAGCTTAGGCAATTTAATCAACGAAGGACGGGCCCTAATCACCAGCCCGGCTTTGCGCTACCAGCTGGTTTACCCAACGATCATTCTTTCCTTTGTCACCATATCGTTTTATATCATCGGCAATGCCTTTTCAGATGCCGCTGATCCAAAGAATCACGTATAAGGAGGGGCAGTATGAAACAGGAAAAGATTTTAGAGGTAAACGATCTGGATATTAAATTTGAACTGAGGGGAAAAATCCTTCATGCCATACGTGGGATATCCCTGGATTTATATAAGGGAGAAATTCTGTCCATTGTAGGGGAATCGGGAAGCGGAAAGTCTGTTTTCACCAAATCCTTNNNNTGCCTGCAATCCCCAGATCCTCATTTGTGACGAGCCTACCACGGCCCTTGATGTGACTATACAGGCTCAGATCCTGGATCTCTTAAAGGAGCTGCGCCATAAATACAGACTTTCGGTGATCCTGATCACCCATGACCTGGGTGTGGTGGCCAATATTGCGGACCGGGTGGCTGTTATGTATGCAGGGGATATTGTGGAGATCGGCACCTGCGAAGATATTTTCTATGATGCAAGGCATCCTTATACCTGGGCATTGCTTTCTTCCCTGCCTCAGGTGGGAGTAAAGGGGACGGATCTGTTTTCCATTCCGGGAACTCCTCCCAATCTTTATGCGGAGATAAAAGGGGATGCTTTTGCCCCGCGTAATGCTCAGGCCCTTAAGATTGATTTTGTGAAGAGGCCCCCTTATTTTCAAGTATCCCCGACCCACAAGGCGAAAACCTGGCTGTTGGATCCCAGGGCGCCTAAAGCAGACCCGCCGCCTGTGGTCAGCAAAATCAGAAACGGAGGTCTGTTTTAATGGAACGTGAAGTGCTATTGGATGTAAGGGATTTAGATGTGACCTTTGGAGAGCGCAGAAAGAAATATGAAGCGGTGAAAAAGGTGAACTTTAAAATATATAAAGGCGAAACCTTTGGGCTGGTGGGGGAATCCGGATCAGGGAAAACCACCATTGGCCGGGCGATCATGAGGATAGTACCTAGCTCGGGAGGAGATATCCTTTATAAAGGCGATAAGATCAACGGGAAGATACGGTTAGAGCTGGACCGGAAGGTCATTAAGGAAATACAGATGATCTTTCAGGATCCACAGGCTTCCTTAAATGAAAGGGCAAAGGTGGATTATATCATCAGCGAGGGACTGATGAACATGGAAAAAGGATTAGGGGATAGGGAACGGAAAGAACGGGTAGACCAGGCTCTTCTTGATGTTGGACTACTTCCGGAATTTGCAAGCCGTTTCCCCCATGAGTTTTCCGGTGGCCAGAGGCAGAGAATCGGAATTGCCAGATCCCTTATCATGAACCCGGATTTTATCATTGCCGACGAACCGATTTCTGCTTTAGATGTATCCGTCCGGGCCCAGGTTTTAAATCTCCTTGGAGATATGAAGAAAAAACGGCAGATCACCTATCTTTTCATTGCGCATGACTTATCTGTCATGAGGTTTATCACGGACCGGATCGCAGTGATCCGCAAAGGTGAGATTGTGGAAATGGCGGAAACGGAGGAGCTGATCACCCATGCCCTCCATCCTTACACCAGGGCACTGCTTTCTGCAATCCCCATGCCTGACCCGAATCATGAGAAGGAGAAAAAGCTTCTGGTCTATGACCCTTCTATGCACGATTACTCATGGGAAAAGCCTTCCTGGAGGGAGATAAGGCCGGAGCATTTCGTGCTGGCAAACCGGAAGGAAGCGGAAGAATATAAAAAATTGTACAGAGATTAAATAAGGCGTTATCCGGAAGAAATGCTCATTTTGGGGTTTCTTCCGGATTTTTTTATATTTTGGGGCACCCCTTGTTCCGTATCATTGACATTCCACATATCTGACCATATAATAATGAAAAATACGGTACCTATCAGCAGGCTTACAGGTGTGACCGGTTTCCAAAACTGTTTGGAATGCACTGCAACGGTCCGTAAAGTACCGGAAGGAATATAACAAGGAGGACAGGAGGAGATGACGATGGAATCTTATGGAATTGTAAATGTACCGGTTGCCACCATTTGGGAAGGACGGTCGGAGATAAAAGAGAACAGCTTAGGAGAATGGGTGTCAGCTATGNNAGCTATTTCGGACGAAGGGCTGTATGGTATGGGGCTCTTGATAACCGGGCCGGAGGAGCAGGGATTTTATCCGGTGCGGACCTTTTATGGCTATTCCGGCTTTATCAGGAAAGAGGATATGGAAACGGTGAGTCTTGAGGAACTGAAAAGCTGGGAAGAGGGCGGGCTTATGGTTACGGATGGAGTCTACGTGGACATTGTTTCTCTTCCAAAGGTTCAGGGGGTGCGCCTTTTAAGCCTTTTCCGGGGCTCACTTATAAAGGTGCTTTCCTTTGACTCGGAAAAAGAGGGCTGGGCCAAGGTGGAGCTTTTGGATGGACGGGTAGGCTATATAAGGAACCAGTTTTTAAGAGCAAAGGAATTTTCCCAGTCCGGACTGTGGACGGGGGAGCTTCCGCAAAAGGAGATTGTGGATGAGGCGTCATTCCGTAAGTCAGTGGTAGAGACGGCAAAGCAGTATCTGGGGATCCAGTACCGCTGGGGCGGAAGGTCCACCGCAGGCATCGATTGTTCCGGGCTGACCTCAGAAAGCTATCTTTTAAACGGGATCCTTACCTTTCGGGATGCCAGGATTGAACCGGGATTTCCGGTGCATGAGATTCCAAAGGATGAAATGCTTCCAGGGGATCTAATGTATTTTCCGGGGCATATCGCCATGTATCTGGGAAATGGGGCCTACATTCATTCTACGGGAAAAATCGGCAGCGGCGGAGTCGTGATCAACAGCTTAAATCCCCAGGCAGAGGACTACCGGGCGGATCTTGCGGAAAGCTGGTATGCGTCGGGGAGTATTTTTGTAATTTAGGAAATTCCTTTGAATTCCCTTAAAGTTAAAGAAAGGATTAGATAAAATGGATTCCAGACTTACGTTAGAGAAAAGAATTGAAGCGGAGATCATGAGTTATGACGGGAAAATGGGAATCTATCTGGATGATTTCCATGGAAATGTGATTGCCGTTCACGCAGATGAAGCATTTGAAACTGCAAGCACCATAAAAACCTACATACTGGCATGTCTGTTTGATGAGGTGGAAAAGGGAAACAAAAGCCTTGAGGACATCATTGAGTACAAGGAAGAGCATGTGGTGGATGGAAGCGGCGTGCTTGGGGCCCTGGAGCCTGGAGCAATGCTCAGGGTAA
Source organism: Hungatella sp. UBA5982 (assembly GCA_002429965.1). Taxonomy (GTDB): domain Bacteria; phylum Bacillota; class Clostridia; order Lachnospirales; family Lachnospiraceae; genus Lacrimispora. The sequence continues at coordinate 2,181 of DJBG01000075.1, read as the reverse complement.
AGGATGCGGCGACCTTTATGATTATTGTAAGCGATAATATCGCAACCAATATGATGATAGACTATTTGGGGCTGGATACGATAAACCAGTGTATCAAAGCTCTTGGCTGCGGAGATACGGTACTCTATAACCCCCTTCACTTTGAGCGGTATGACGGGCTTGGGACCAGCACGCCTAGAGATTATGCCAGCATTTTTACCCGGCTGGCGAAAGGAAAACTTATCAGCCCAAAGGCGGATGAAAAGATGCTGGAGATCTTAAAAAAGCAGCATTATAACAGCATGATCACTAAGGACTTTCCTCCATTTTACATGGACAGCGATAATACGGATGACATCCTGATTTCCGTTGCCTCTAAAAGCGGAAGCATGGATGCCTGCAGAAATGACGGCGGACTTGTGTTTACCCCTTATGGGCCTTATGCCATCGTCATGTTCCACAAGGAATTTTCTGATGCCATGTATTATCCGGCTCACCCGGCCACCGTGTTTGGGGCCAGGGTCAGCCGGATGATCCTGGATCAGTTTTTGGCATTGGAAGGAAGGTTTTTAAAGTAGAACAGTACAATTTGACTAAAAAAAGTATGAATGGGTTCAAAAATCACGACATTATTACTGGTTTTTCGGTATTCGCTCCTGGAATTTTTTGTTATGATGAAATAACAGAAAAAGAACGGAGGGATATTTATTATGAAGAAAAGAACAGCATTTTTGCTGGCACTTACGGCGGCTCTCAGCCTGACCGCATGCGGTTCCAAACAGGAGGCAGCGGCTACTAAGGCAGAGACTGCAGCGGAGACGCAGACGACGGCAGACGGGACAACGGCTGCTGCTGGGGAAGAGAAAAAGGATTCAGGGGAAGATGGAGATTTATCTGAACTGATCAAGGCAGCCCAGGCAGAAGGGGAATTAACTGTGTATGGCTCCTGTGAAGAGGAGCATCTGGCTGCAGTATGCCAGTATTTTGAAAAGACTTATGGTATTAAGACAAAGTTCCAGAGACTTTCTACCTCGGAGGTTTACACCAAGGTTTCTGAGGAGGGAGGAAAGCCTTCCGCAGATGTGTGGTTCGGCGGAACGACTGACCCCTATAATGAAGCGGTTGCAGCAGGGATTTTAATGCCTTATGATGCAGTAAATGCCAAGAATCTTATAGGAGACCAATATAAGGATCCTACAAACAGCTGGTATGGTATTTATAAGGGAATCCTTGGTTTCATGGTGAATACGGAAGAATTAAAGAGGCTCGGGCTGGAAGCTCCGAAAACCTGGGATGATCTGACAAAAGAAGAGTATAAAGGACTTATCATGTTGTCTAATCCCAATACGGCAGGTACGGCAAAGCTGGTGATCAATACTATGGTCCAGATGAAGGGCCACGATGCCGCAATGGAATATTTCAAAAAGCTGGACAAGAATATTGCACAGTATACAAAATCAGGTTCCGGCCCATCTAAGATGGTTGGACCTGGAGAATGCGTCATTGGAATCGGTTTCCTTCATGATGGGATTTACCAGATCCTTCAGGNNAACATTCAGCTGATTGTTCCTGAGGATGGGACCTCCTTTGAGGTAGGAGCAACTGCGATCTTTAAGGGCGCTGCTCATCCCAATGCAGCAAAGCTGTGGATCGAATATGCCCTGTCACCGGAGTGCGTGGATCTTGCTAAGGAAAACGGCGCTTATCAGTTCCTGGTTTTAAAGAACGCCAAACAGCCGGAAGAGGCTGTAAGGTTTGGCCTGGATATGAATAATACCATTGATTATGATTTTGAGGATGCAAAGGAAAACAGTGCAAAATATGTGGAAGATTTCTTTGAAGCCTTGGGAAGCTCTGCTGAAAAGGCAGATGCCAACCGTTTCCTGACACAGTAGGAGACAAAAGGCAGGAAATAAACGTCCGGCTGTATGGAGAAACATGCTGCGTAATGCGTAAGAGGCCATTACGCAGCATTTTTACATCATGGGAGCCAGGACTCCTGTCTGGAATGACGAAAGGAGGACATTTTATGGCCAGCTTGCAGAGTACCCGGCTGGAGCGGAGAAAATTTTTTTCAGATCCGGTTATGGTCAGCATGATTGCAGTTCTGCTTATTTTTCTTGCACTGTTTATTCTTTATCCTCTGTTTATGCTGTTGATAGACAGCTTTTATACGGAGGGAACTGTTACACTTGACGTGTT
>DJBG01000104.1 GCA_002429965.1 Hungatella sp. UBA5982 | reverse complement strand
TCGGCCTTACCGGTGCTACTGGGCCTACCGGACCTACCGGCGCTACTGGACCTACTGGACCTATCGGTCTTACCGGTGCTACTGGACCTACTGGGGATACCGGACCTGTCGGGCTTACAGGTGCTACTGGGCCTACCGGACCTATCGGCCTTACCGGTGCTACTGGACCTACTGGACCTACTGGACCTATAGGCCTTACCGGCGCTACTGGTCCTACCGGACCTATCGGCCTTACCGGTGCTACTGGTCCTACCGGACCTATCGGCCTTACCGGTGCTACTGGGCCTACTGGGGATACCGGACCTATCGGGCTTACAGGCGCTACTGGACCTACCGGGCCTACAGGCGCTACTGGACCTACAGGGCCTACAGGCGCTACTGGACCTACTGGACCTACTGGAGATACCGGACCTATCGGGCTTACCGGAGCTACTGGACCTACCGGCGCTACTGGGCCTGCAGGTACCGCTGGGTTATCAGAATATGCTTATATCTACAATCTGGATGCTCAAGTTGTTGCTTTAGAGGCAGATATACTATTTAGTACCAATGGAATTATCGTCGGTACCATCGCACATGCACCCGGAACATCTACCATCCAATTTGGTAGCGCTGGTGACTACGCCGTTTGGTTTTATGCTGCTGGTGTAGAGCCCAACCAATTTACTGCCTTTCAAAATGGAGCTCCCGTTGCTGGAGCAGTATATGGATCAGGAGCTGGTACTCAAGCGAATCCAGGGATGGTAATTATTACTGCCGCCGCATCCGATATCTTAACTATACGAAATCATACAAGTACTGCTGCGGTTACGCTACAAACTTTGGCCGGAGGAACACAAATAAATACTAATGCTTCAGTATTGATTCAAAAGTTAAGCGCTTAGGATCATAAGATAATCAGAGATTGGATCAACCAAAGCAGCTGAGCGAACCATCATCCAACTGCTTTGGTTTGATTGCGTGACCAATATGGACCAGTCTATCCTTGTTTAAAGACAGTGGAAACATTCTGAAACACGTAATATGATAGTGGAAAATAGTTATATAATATTAATCTAATAATTCACCGACAGGGATATAAGCACTTTATCTTAAATCATAAGTGCCATCATAATATTCTTCCATTGTCACAATTCTCTCTCATGAAAATCCTAATTTCACAGTTAAGTCCACCGGCTTAGCCGGTGGCTTGCTCTACCCCTATAAGGGGTCATTACCGACATCCGGGTACCAATTGCCATAAAAAAAGTCCGGGAACCCGCATAAACACTGGGGGTTCCCGAAACTGTTTGTTATTCGAATTCTATCGTAGCCGGCGGTTTCCCCGTACAATCATAAAGTACCCGGTTCACGCCCTTCACTTCATTCACAATCCTTCTGGTCACTGTCCCTAAAACCTCCCAAGGCAGTTCCGCAGATTCAGCCGTCATAAAGTCAGAAGTAAGCACTGCTCTCAAAGCGATGGCATAATCATAGGTTCTCTCATCTCCCATGCAGCCAACAGAGCGCATATTGGTCAGTGCTGCAAAGTACTGTCCCAGTCCCTTATCAACACCAGCCTTGGCAATCTCTTCTCTATAGATCGCATCTGCTTCCTGAACGATTCTCACCTTCTCAGGAGTAATTGCTCCGATGATCCGGACACCAAGTCCCGGACCTGGGAATGGCTGACGGTAAACCAGATATTCCGGAATACCAAGCTCCAGACCGGCTCTCCTTACTTCATCTTTAAACAGCAGCCTCAAAGGCTCAATAATCTCTTTAAAATCCACATGCTCAGGAAGTCCTCCCACATTGTGATGGGACTTGATCACCGCAGATTTTCCAAGGCCGGACTCAATCACGTCAGGATAAATAGTTCCCTGCACAAAGTAATCCACTTTTCCGATCTTCTTAGCCTCATCCTCAAACACTCGGATAAACTCCTCGCCAATGATCTTGCGCTTTCTCTCAGGATCTTCCACCCCTGCCAGCTTATCATAAAAGCGGTCCTGGGCATTTACGCGGATAAAATTCAAATCATAAGGCCCTTCCGGTCCAAATACGGCCTCAACCTCATCTCCCTCGTTCTTACGAAGAAGGCCGTGGTCAACAAATACACAGGTAAGCTGTTTTCCGACCGCTTTTGCCAGCATAACCGCAGCTACAGAGGAGTCTACACCGCCGGATAAGGCACAAAGCACCTTGCCGTCACCAACCTTTTCCCTGATGGTTTCAATGGAAGACTCCACAAAGGAGTCCATCTTCCAGTCACCGGAACACTTGCAGACATTATAAACAAAATTGGAAAGCATCTTGGTGCCTTCCTGGGTATGCATAACCTCAGGATGAAACTGTACGGCATAAAGACCGCGCTCTTCGCATTCCATACCAGCAACCGGGCATACCGGTGTATGAGCGGTAACATGGAACCCTTCCGGCGCTTTCTCTACGTAATCCGTATGGCTCATCCAGCAGACCGTCTTGGAATTTATATTTTCTAAAATTTTACTGTCAGTCTCCACGTCAACTTCTGTTTTTCCGAATTCACTGACAGGTGCTGTGGCAACTTTGCCGCCCAGCATATATGCCATTACCTGAGTGCCGTAGCAGATTCCCAGAATCGGTATTCCCATATCAAAGATTTCCTTTGAACAGAGTGGGGAATCCTCCTTATACACGCTGTTTGGACCGCCTGTAAAAATGATTCCTTTCGGATTCATTTCCTTAATCTTGTCCAGAGACATTGTGTAGGGATGAACCTCACAGTAAACATTGCATTCTCTGACCCTTCTGGCAATCAACTGGTTGTATTGTCCACCGAAATCCAGAACGATAATCATTTCTCTCTCCACGGTATTCCTCCTAATATAGTCTTCAACAAATAAAGCTTTGGGTTACATTATATTCTACTTCCACTTGCTTGACAAGTATTTTCTCGAAATCTTCCCAGCCCTGTTTTTACAATTTGTTTCATTTTTATAAATAAATGAATCAAGCAGACATGCTTGCACATCCACTTGATTCACAAACTCAAAACGAAAAAAAATATTCTTTACAACCTTATCTCATTCAACCAAAGAACCTATTCCAAGTATTTTTTCACATAATACCCTGTGTAGGAAGATGAACATTCTGCTACCTCTTCCGGCGTACCCTGGGCAATTATCGTACCGCCCTTTTCGCCGCCCTCCGGTCCAATGTCAATGAGGTAATCCGCAGTCTTGATCACATCCAGGTTATGTTCAATAACAACCACCGTATTGCCGCCTTCCGACAGTTTACGTAAAATTTCAATCAGCTTATGGACATCTGCAAAATGAAGGCCGGTCGTAGGCTCGTCCAGAATGTAGATGGTTTTTCCTGTTCCCCGCTTGCTCAGCTCCGTAGCCAGCTTGATTCTCTGGGCTTCTCCGCCGGAAAGCTCTGTAGACGGCTGTCCAAGCCTGATATAGGAAAGGCCCACATCGTTGAGAGTGGCAATCTTCCTTGCAATGGTAGGAACATTTTCAAAAAATTTCAGCGCTTCCTCTACCGTCATGTTCAGGACGTCATATATGTTTTTTCCCTTGTATTTTACATCCAGTGTTTCACGGTTATACCGTTTTCCGCCGCAGACCTCGCAGGGAACATAAACATCCGGAAGGAAATGCATCTCGATCTTAATGATTCCGTCGCCGCTGCAGGCTTCGCAACGTCCGCCTTTTACATTAAAGCTGAAACGTCCCTTGGAATACCCCTTTGCCTTTGCGTCAGGGGTTGATGCAAACAAGTCACGGATCAAATCAAAGACTCCTGTATAAGTAGCCGGATTGGACCTAGGCGTCCGCCCAATGGGGGACTGGTCAATGGCAATGATCTTATCCAGCTGCTCCGTTCCTTCNNATCCTGGCACGGTTCAATTTTTTCGCAAGGGTTTTGTATAGGATCTCGTTGACCAGAGAACTCTTTCCTGAACCGGACACACCGGTCACGCAGGTCATGACTCCCAGTGGGAAAGTCACATCAATGTTTTTTAAATTGTTTTCTGCCGCTCCCTTAACAGTCAGATAACCGGTAGGCTGCCTTCTCTCATTTGGAATCGGGATTTTAATCCGTCCGCTTAAATAAGCGCCTGTGATGGAATCCTTATTCTTCATGATCTGCTTTGCATTCCCCGTGGCAACCACATTTCCGCCGTGTTCCCCGGCTCCCGGGCCGATATCCACAATATAATCCGCAGCCATCATGGTATCCTCGTCATGCTCCACCACGATTACGCTGTTTCCCAAATCCCGGAGGTGCAAAAGGGTTTTTAACAATTTATCGTTTTCCCTCTGATGAAGGCCGATGCTTGGCTCGTCCAGAATATAAGCCACGCCTACCAGGCCGGAGCCGATCTGGGTCGCCAGACGGATTCTCTGGGCTTCGCCGCCGGNNATAAGGTACCTGTAGCACGTGTCAGGGTCAGATAATCAAGTCCAACATCAATGAGGAACGAAATCCTGGCCCGTATTTCTTTTAAAATCTGGTCTCCAATGGCGTGCTGCATAGGGGTCAGCTCCATCTCGTCCATAAAATTCCGGAACTTGACAATGGACATATTGGTAACTTCATAAATGTTCTTATCCCCTACCGTTACAGCCAGGGATTCTTTCTTAAGCCTCATGCCGCCGCAGGAAGGACAGGGAGTGATCCGCATAAAGGATTCATACTCTGCCTTGGAGGACTCGGAGTAAGTCTCCCGGTATCTCCGGGCAACATTCTGGACCAGACCTTCAAATGCCACGTCATAAATGCCCTCTCCCCGCTGCCCCTTATAATGGACCTTAACTTCCTTTCCATTGGTTCCATTAATGAGAACGTCATGGACTTCCTTAGGATAATCTTCAAACGGCGTGTTCAGGCGGAATTTATATTCTTTTGCAAGAGCTTCCAGAACAGCCCGGGTATAGCTGCCCTTATCCGTACAGGACTGCCAGCCCAGCACCACAATGGCCCCCTGGTCAATGCTTAAGCTCTTATCCGGGATCATCAGATCCTCGTCAAACTCCATCTTATATCCAAGTCCGAAACAGTCCGGGCATGCGCCGAACGGATTGTTAAAGGAAAAGCTTCTGGGCTCCACCTCATCAATGCTGATACTGCAGTCCGGACAGGAAAAGCTTTGGCTGAAATTAATAGGCTGTCCATCCACCACATCCACAGTCATAAGACCGCCTGCCAGCTCCATAACCGTCTCAATGGAGTCGGTCAGACGCTTTTCGATTCCTTCCCGGATCGCAAGACGGTCTACCACAATCTCAATGGTGTGCTTGATATTCTTATCCAGTTTAATTTCCTCGGAGAGTTCATAAAGATTTCCGTCAATGCGTACCCTTACGTATCCACTCCTCCGGGCGTGCTCCAAAACCTTTGCATGCTCCCCTTTACGCCCGCGTACAACGGGAGCCAATAGCTGGATCTTCGTCCGCTCCGGCAGTTCCATGATCTGATCCACCATCTGATCAATGGTCTGCCTGCGGATTTCCCGCCCACACTTGGGGCAATGGGGAATGCCGATCCTGGCGTATAAAAGCCTCATATAATCATAAATCTCAGTAACCGTGCCCACCGTGGAACGGGGATTGCGGTTGGTAGACTTCTGGTCAATGGAAATAGCTGGTGACAGCCCTTCAATGCTCTCCACATCCGGCTTTTCCATCTGCCCCAGGAACTGCCGGGCATAGGAGGAAAGAGACTCCATATAACGTCTCTGCCCCTCAGCATAAATGGTATCAAAAGCCAGGGAAGACTTACCCGAACCGCTGAGGCCGGTTAGGACAACCAGCTCATTTCTTGGAATATCCACGGAAATGTTCTTTAAGTTGTGCTCATTGGCACCTCTTATCTTAATATACTGTTTTGCCATAATAAACTCCTGTAATAAACTCATGTTATAAACTAAAATCCTGAATATGGAATGCGTACCATATCTGGTCCGCACCAGAATCACTCAGCAACCGATTTTTTCTATTATATCATATCTTTTTCTTTATTGCAAACATTTGTTCGAAGAATCCTTAACTTCTGCCGCGATTTATGACCAGCCAAGTTCCAACAGAATGCGTTCCGTATGTAATCTTTTCCAAGTGACAGGAGGAATAAAATAAGTTTTCCTGCCCGTTTTTCCCGCAGGTGCTGAATTTCCTCTTTTATTGCTGCATCTGATCCCTGTATATATTTGCATATTGGATGGTTATGGAAAGCTTGTCCTCTGAAATAATGGATGGTATAATATGGCATACGCAAAGCCAATGAGAAAGTACAAACTTTAATCTTCAAAGGCCAGGTTTCTGGGCATCGATATATTACGAATGAAGATAGTAACGTGCTTGCAGATGGTGGATATACAGAACTAACATCATAGTTTCAAGAGTATAATTATAAGTAAAAAAGTATATGATGGATTCAACACCGAAAGCACAAAACAAATTGCGGCCGCCAGGCAAAAAATGCAGTAGACTTTTTAGCTCTGTATGGAGTAGTTACACATAATGACAGAATAGGCGCGAGAGGTCTCACCGTTTTAATAGCTGAATAAAGTTTACAGTTTTAATGATCACGGAGGTAAGAGCATGAAAGAGATAGATTCAAACAAACACGCATGGAGCCAAGTCTCACAGGACCATTATTTTGCATTCAGGAAATCCCTTTTGGATGGAAGCCATAAGTTCAATAAATATATTAAAAATGAGCTTGGAGATTTGAGCGGTAAGAAAATAATACATTTACAATGCAATACCGGTGCAGATACTATACTGCTTGCAAGAATGGGGGCCAGTGTAACGGGTGTTGACTTAGTGCCGGATAATATTCACTATGCAAAAAAGCTGGCAGAAGATTTGAATATAACAAATATTGATTTTATAGAATCCGATATCATGAAGTTCATGGATCACCATAACGAAAAATATGATGTCGTATTTGTATCCGAGGGAGCAATCGGTTGGCTCCCTGACTTAAAAAAATGGGGAGAAACTATTCGTCATTTACTTAAGGATGATGGATTTTTCTACGCTTTTGACAGCCATCCGTTTTTACTGGCAATGGATGAACAAAAGCTTGCCAGCAATGTGATGGAAATAAAGTATCCTTATTTCGGGAAAGAACCCGACGTTGATGATTCTATAGGCGGATATGCATCAGAGGCAAGGCATGGTGTTAAGGCATATTTTTGGATGTATACTGTTTCAGATTTAATCAATTCCCTTGCTTCTGCAGGTCTGCATATCGAGCATTTTAATGAATTTAAGGAAAACTTTTTTGATGCTGGCGGCTTGCACAATGTAGGAGATGGACTTTTCAATTATGATCATAATACTGATAAGTTCCCAATGTCCTTCAGTATAAAAGCAACTGTGTATGACAAGTAAAGAAAAAAACCTGAAACGACGTTGCCATTTATATTTATAATGCCGGGACGGTTTGCTGATTGCAGTTTGCCGTCTTTTTACCGCTTACTTCGCCTTATTTACCGGATGCGGCTTCCGGTACTAAGCAGTCTCATAGGCTTTGATATAGCAGAGTTGAAAAGGGGATCATACTATGAACAAAATTATAGAAGTAGCCAACCTAAGAAAGAATTACGGCAAGATAGCCGCCGTAAAGGATATCAGCTTTTATGTGGAGCAGGGCAAGCTGTTTTCCTTTCTTGGTCCAAATGGTGCGGGGAAATCCACCACCATTGATACCTTATGTACTTTATTGGATTTTGACAGTGGGGAAATCACGATCAATGGGCTTGACCTTAGGCGGGATAGCCAGGCGATCCGGCAAATGATCGGCGTAGTGTTTCAGGACGGCGTGCTGGATGAGTTACTTACTGTAAGAGAAAATCTGACCATCCGGGCAGGCTTATATCAATCGGATAAAGCCGGGATTAAAAATTCCGTATATGAAGCCGTGGCAGCAACAGAATTGGAGGAAATTGTAGACCGGCCTTATGGTAAGCTTTCGGGCGGTCAGCGGCGCAGGGCTGATATTGCCCGTGCGCTGATTCATACCCCAAAGATCCTGTTCCTTGACGAACCTACGACCGGCCTTGATCCTCAGACCCGGAAAAGCATTTGGAACACGATCAGACAGCTTCAAATAAATACAGGTATGACGGTTTTTTTAACAACCCATTACATGGAGGAAGCTGCCGAATCGGATTATGTGATTGTAATCGACCATGGGGAGATTGCGGCCAAGGGTACGCCTGCCGCATTAAAGACGCAGTATACCACCGACACCTTAAGATTGTCCATTCTGGATGAGACAGCCCTGCGGCAAATCATGGAGGAACTAAAGCTGGATTTCACCGTTTCCGCAGGCGAGTTTGTTGTAAAGCTGCCGGACACCATGGCTGCTATTCCCATAGTAGAAAAATGCCAAAGCTATATCAACAGCTTTCAGGTCCTGCAGGGCACTATGGATGAAGCTTTTATCGGCATTACAGGAAGGGAGCTGCGGCAATGAGAGTTTTTATTGAACGGAATTTAAAGCTGTTTTTTCGTGACAGAAGTGCGGTATTCTTTTCTCTTCTTTCTGTTTTCATTATTATTGGACTTTATGCATTGTTTTTAGGAGATGTCTGGCTGAACAATTCCATGAAGGATTTAAGCCATGCCCAGGTTTTGATGAACAGCTGGCTGGTGTCAGGACTTCTCACAGTGACTTCCATCACCACCACAATGGGGGCGTTTGGTATTATGATCGATGATAAAGTACTAAAAATCAACAAAGATTTTGATTCTTCCCCCATAAAAAGAAGCAGCATAACCGGCGGTTATATTGGAAGTTCTTTTTTAATCGGTGTGATCATGTCCCTTGTTACAGCTGTGGTCTCGGAAATTTATATTGTGTACAGCGGCGGAGAGTGGCTCACTCCCCTGGCCTGCATCAAGGTCTTTTTGTTAATGCTTCTTACATCGTTAACCAATACTTCTTTGGTTTGCTTTGTCGTGTCTTTTTTCAACAGCCATAGTGCATTCGGTACTGCCAGCACCATTCTTGGCACTCTGATCGGGTTTCTGACCGGCATATATCTTCCCATAGGGACTTTACCTGCGTCGGTCCAAACGGTCATAAAAGTATTCCCTGTATCCCACGCCGCATCGCTGTTTCGCCAGGTGCTGATGGAGTTACCCATGCAGAACTCCTTTGACGGAATACCTGACATCTATTTGGAGGAATTTAAGGAGTATATGGGAGTGACATTCCGCTTTGGAGGGCATGAGGTAACTCCGGCAGCCAGTATTGTGATCTTACTCTGTACTGCGGCAGTGTTTTATAGCCTCTCCCTTTTCAATATGTTTAGAAAAAGGAGATAGGAGAACAAAGAGGGAGGGCGTCTTAAGACACCCTCCAGGAAATTATCCATTTACACTTTTTTTGCACTGCTTTCCGCCACATCAACCGCCACATCAAGGGCCCGCTTTTCCGGGATCTTAATCTCCATATTGAAGTAACTGTCCCCGACTGATTGGATCAGCCGTTCTCTTATGTGCTCATTGTTGACGAGCACGCTTCCCCATATCCATAGATGGGCAGCCTGATCCTGTCTTAAGTTCAGCTTCCTGCAGGTGTCTTTTACTAAATCAGCCAAAGCCTCTGTGCTTTCCTTTATGATGGAAATCCCAGCGTTTTCCCCCGCCTCAAAGGAACGGGAAGCCAACGGTGCCAGGGCCCCGATCACGGACTTTTCCATTAAATTTGCATTGATAAACCCATCAAGCACGGATAAATCCATGATCCCGGTCTGTTCGCAAAAATCCCTGTAAAGGACCGGGCACTCTTCTCTCCCATCCATATGGCTGCCTGCATGCTTCATTACACTCATTCCGATATGAAATGCGCTTCCCTCATCGCTTAAGATATGACCCCAGCCGCCGGTTCTTACCACTCTTCCGTTTTCATCCTTCCCGTAGCTGATGGAGCCTGTTCCTGATACAAGTACCAAAGAGGGGGATTCTGACAAATTCAAAAATATCTCACAGTCATTTTGAACAATGATGACATTTTCATGAAATCCCATATTGATAAATGCCCTGCGGCAGGACTCCTCCAATTCGGGAGAGTCAATCCCGCTTGCCGCAATGCAGATACCAGCACAGTCCCGGGGCTTAAGCTGCCTTTCCTCAAGCGCCGGAAGAACCAGATTTCTGTACCGCTCCTCGCTCTTCTTGTCTCCNNTTGATGCTGCAGCCCTGCCCGTATACTTCCCCCAGGGATTCCCCTTCCAGGCTTTGCAGCTTCAGCCTTCCGGTCGTGCCTCCAATGTCCAGGCCCGCGATGTAACCTTTCATAATCTACCTTCCTTCTCCTTTAAGTGCGGCTTTCCGTTATTTACTCTTTGTTCCCAGTAAATCGTAAAAATCATGGAATTTAGGACGGTCACACTCTATGGCCCGGTCCTCAGAGCCAAAAGCGCTTAAATACTGAAAAGCCGGCAATATTTCAAAGGGGGCAGTAAAGCTTGCTCCTCCCTTTTTCAGTTCCAGAAGGTTTGCCTTTGTCCTGACTCCTTTGACCGTAGAAATCACCCAGTCGTTGCAGCCTTTTTCTTCACAGTACGCGATCAGCTTTTCCATGGAGGAGCTATTAGCCTCCTCCGAGATGACAAACAGATTACAGATTCCTTCCTCAATGGTATTTTGTATCCCATGGGTATATTCTTCCACCTCATATGAGAATACCGGAACATACCACGTTTCAAGGAGCTTGAGCGCGCCTTCCCGGGCCGCAAGACTGCTTTCCGGGTCTGCAATGACAATTGCATGTTCGTGCTGTTTAAACCGGGAAATATTTTCTTTAAAATACTTCTCACATAAGGCAATATTGGC
>DJBG01000171.1:2533-18333 GCA_002429965.1 Hungatella sp. UBA5982 | reverse complement strand
GGTAAACTGGGCTGTCTATTGGTTAATGGTGAGGGCCGGCATCGATTACCGGGCCGCAACAGCGGCAGCATGGGTGGTATCCGTCCTGTTTGCCTTTATTGTAAATAAAATCTTTGTTTTTCAAAGCTATGACCTGCATCTGAGCTTTGTCATGAAGGAGATTCTATCGTTTACCGCATGCAGAGCAGCGTCAGGCGTCATGGAAATGATTCTTATGGTGATAATGGTTTCCTGGCTCAAAATGGATGAATATGTAAGTAAAATACTGGTATCCGTGGTCGTTGTAATTGNNACTATGGATTCAGCAAGGTTTTCATATTCCGGAAGAGAGAGGAAGAACCCCTGTAAAGAGAGGTAAATGAAATGGAACACGATGACGAGATTGAAAAGATATCGAAAGAACTAGAGGATATGCTGCAAATGACATCAGGTGAAAAAGAAATTACAACAGGGGAAAATGACTTGAAGGAAGGAAATGAAGAGGAGAGGGTGACTTACGATCCCCAGGTGGAACGGGCGGAACAGGAATTTGACCTGGCTTCCGCGCCCAGGATACGCCTTGATATTCCGGTTGACGGTATGGAGGAGCTGTATGACAGGGATTTGGATTATGGAGAGGACTTGGAGCAGGAGAAAGAGAAAGAGGCCTTTTCTGATCAGGATTTCATGGACATTCCTGAGGAACCGGAAGACGATGAAGATGAGGAAGAATTGGAAATTGGGCAGTCAGAAAGCTTTAAAGAAAGGATAACCGGTAAAAAAGAAGGGATAGCCAGCAGCCTTGTAAGGCCTTCCGACGGACTTCTTGCCGCTTTTTTTGTGCCAATGGTGATCATGGTCATCATATTTGCCCAGCGGGGGATTTTTCCTTTTGGCGAGGAAAGCTTTTTAAGGACTGATATGTATCATANNGCTGGTACTTTGTCCGAAGAATTATGTCATAGAATTTATGACCTATCTGATCGTATTTAAGATCGGATTAAGCGGTCTTTCCTTTTCCTGGTATCTGCGCAGTCATAACAAGACCATGGACTTTGGTGTGGCTTTTTTTGGCATCTTCTATGCTCTGTCCGGATATATGGCGGCTTACAGCTGGAATATCATGTGGCTGGACTGCATTCTTCTCTTCCCGCTCATTATGCTGGGCCTTGAAAAGCTGGTAAAAGAAAAGAAGTGTTTTTTATATTGTTTAACACTGGGATTATCAATTTTATCTAATTATTACATATCTATTATGATATGTATTTTTATGGTATTTTATTTTATTGCTCTTCTTATATTAGAAGGTTTGAAATCCTGGAAGGAAATCCTCATCCGCGGGGGGCTGTTTGCCCTGTTTTCCCTGCTGGCAGGAGGTCTTTCAGCAGCAGTTCTGCTTCCTGAAATTTATGCGCTGCAGTCAACTGCATCGGGAGATTTTAATTTTCCCCAGACAATCAGTTCCTACTTTTCCATATTTGATATGATTGCCAGACATCTTCCGGCGGTAGAGCCGGAAATCGGACTGGATCACTGGCCAAATATCTACTGTGGTGTGGCTGTCCTCATGTTTTTCCTTCTTTACCTGGGCTGCAGGCAGATCAGGCAGAAAGAAAAGATTGTTATGTGCTCCCTGCTGCTGTTTTTCTTTGCCAGCTTTTCCGTTAATACTCTGAATTTTATTTGGCATGGATTTCATTTTCCCAACAGCCTGCCATGCAGACAGTCCTTTATTTATATTTTTCTCATGCTGTTTACCTGCTATCAGGCTTATATCCACTTACATGAAATTCCATGGAAGCATGTAGTAACGGCCTTTTTTGCTTCGGTGATCTTTGTTTTAATGGCGCAGAAGCTTATAACCGATGAGGCCTACCATTTTTCCGTATTTTACGTGGCTATTTTGTTCCTTTCCATTTATGCCGGCCTTATCAGCCTTTACCAGAAAGGGATCAGCCGGAACGTGCTGGTGCTACTAGCCCTTGGCGTGGTTTCCCTGGAAGCTGCGGTTAATACCACGGTCACCAGTGTGACGACAACCAGCAGGACCAATTATGTGAAGGATAATAAAGCGTCTTCGGAGCTGGCAGACAGCTTAATGCCGGGGACATCCTTTTACCGGATCGAGAAGGTCACCCGGAAAACCAAGAATGATGGTGCCTGGTTGAACTTCCCCACGGTCTCTCTCTTTTCTTCCACAGCTAATTCAGACCTTACGGCTTTCTTTAAAAAGCTGGGATGTGAAAGCTCCACTAATGCTTACAGCATTACTGGAAGCACGCCTTTGGTAGATGCCCTGTTTGCGGTTAAATACGGGCTGTACTCTGAGGAAACAGAGGATGATGGCATATCCGTACCGGTTTCTTCAAAGGATGAGATGTATCTCCGAGAGAACACCTATGCCTTGTCCCTGGGCTTTATGGTGCCTTATGACCTTGAGAATAACTGGCAGCTGGACTTAACAAATCCGGCGGAGGTTCAGAATGATCTTTCCGTGGTACTAGGTGCCAACCCTGTTCTTTCTGAGGTTCCGAGCGAAATCACCGGAACCAGCTTTACCTTTACACCGGAAGCGGATGGAGACTATTATGTGTTTGTCAGCAATAAAAAGGTGGAAAAGGTAAACGCCCAATTGGGAGAAAAGACCAAAAGCTTTGATAATGTGAGCCGCGGCTTTCTGCTGGAACTGGGCTATTTAAAATCCGGGGAAAAGATTACCCTGCGCAACGATGACAATGATCAGGATCTGGTAGCGGCCGCTTACCGTTTTCAGGCTGAAGGCCTCGAATCTGTGTATAACATTTTAAACAGGAATTCCATGAAGCTTACAAAATGGACGGATACACAGATACATGGTACCGTCACGGCCGATAAAGCCGGGCTGCTGTTTTTAAGCATTCCCTATGACAAGGGCTGGACCGTCAAGGTTGATGGGAAAATGGTGGAGCCTTATAAATTATTTGATACGTTTCTAAGCGTGCATATGACCGCCGGTACTCATGATATTACTCTGGAATATATGCCCCAGGGACTTAAAACAGGCGGTATGATTACGGCTGGAAGCGTGGTCTTTCTGCTGATACTTGCAGGTGTATCCGCAGGAAAAGGAAAAAAGCGCAGACCCATGCGGGTTCATTCCACAGGTTAAATATCCACTTGTTTATGTAGAAAGCTGCGGGGAATTTAGCCCCTGCAGCATCCGCCGGCTGTAGAGATGCTTTTATATCTGCGCCTGGCTCATTACATGCAGAAAAAAGAAAGGGGAATTCTGAATTATGAAACTATGGGGCGGACGCTTCACAAAGGAAACCAATCAGCTGGTTCACAATTTTAATGCATCCATATCATTTGACCAAAAATTCTATCATCAGGATATTGAGGGCAGCATTGCTCATGTGAAGATGCTGGCAAAACAAGGGCTTCTTACGGATGAAGATAAGGACAAGATCGTAAAAGGCCTTATGGAGATCCGGGAGGATTTAGAAAGCGGTGCCCTGGTAATAACAGGGGAGCATGAAGACATTCATTCTTTCGTGGAAGCAGTTTTAACGGAACGGATCGGGGATGCCGGAAAGCGCCTTCATACCGGAAGGAGCCGCAATGACCAGGTGGCTCTTGATATGAAGCTGTATACCAGAGATGAGATCGATGAACTTTCATCTTTGGTGGAAGGGCTTCTCTCGGAGTTTTTAAAACTCATGGAAGAAAATCTTGACACTTACATGCCTGGATTTACCCATCTGCAAAAAGCGCAGCCAATCACCCTGGCTCACCACCTGGGAGCTTACTTTGAAATGTTTGACAGGGATCATTCCCGCCTTCATGACATCAAAAAAAGGATGAACTATTGTCCCCTTGGCTCTGGCGCCCTGGCTGGAACCACTTATCCCCTGGACCGGGAATATACGGCAGAGCTTCTGGGATTTACCGGACCGACTCTTAACAGCATGGATTCCGTGGCCGACCGGGATTACTTAATCGAGCTTTTAAGTGCTTTATCCACCATTGCAATGCATTTAAGCAGATTCTGCGAAGAGATCATCATATGGAATACCAATGAATACCGTTTTGTGGAAATTGATGATTCCTACAGTACCGGAAGCAGCATCATGCCTCAGAAAAAGAACCCGGACATTGCAGAACTGATCCGGGGAAAGACCGGCAGGGTTTACGGCGCCCTGGTGTCGCTGTTAACTACCATGAAGGGAATTCCTCTTGCCTACAACAAGGACATGCAGGAGGATAAGGAGCTGGCTTTTGACGCCATTGACACGGTAAAAGGCTGTCTTGCCCTGTTTACAGGAATGATTTCCACCATGACCTTCCGAAAGGATGTGATGGAAGCCAGCGCCAAAAACGGCTTTACCAATGCAACCGATGCGGCTGACTATCTGGTAAATCATGGGGTGGCTTTCCGGGATGCCCATGGGATCGTTGGGCAGCTTGTGCTTTTCTGCATTGAAAAGGGCATCGCCCTGGATGATATGAGCCTGGAAGAATATAAGGCCATCAGTCCGGTGTTTGAGGAAGATATTTATGAAGCCATCAGCTTAAAAACCTGTGTGGAAAAAAGAATGACCATTGGAGCTCCTGGTCAGGAGGCAATGAAAAGAGTCATTGAAATTTATAAGAAGAAGCTTGAAAAATAGAATCATTTAGAAAAAACAGGAAAACAGCGGAAGATTGAACCGCTGTTTTCCTGTTTTTATGGTATTCTTTGCTTATCCGAAGATCTGCTTTCGCAAGCGGCAGCCGGTAGGGGTTGCAGCCAGGCCGCCTTCTGAAGTTTCCTTTAAGGAGGAAGACATGAGGTTGCCCACCTGCTTCATGGCAAAGATCACCTCATCTGCGGGAATGGCACTTGTGATTCCGGCACAGGCAAGCTCTGAAGCGGTAAATGCATTAGCAACTCCCATGGCATTGCGTTTGATACAGGGAACCTCTACCAGACCTGCCACCGGGTCGCACACCAGGCCCATGGTATTTTTCAGGGCGATGGCACAGCTGTCGGAAACCATCTGGGGCGTTCCGCCAAAGATTTCCGTTAGAGCTGCAGCAGCCATGGCTGACGCTGATCCCACCTCGGCCTGACACCCTCCCTCGGCTCCGGCGATGCTGGCGCATTTGGCAATGACCATGCCAATGGCCGATGCGGTGAACAGGGACATGATGATATCATGTTTTGGTAAGTCAAATTCTTCCATAACGGATATGAGGGCTGCCGGAATGACTCCGCAGGATCCTGCCGTAGGAGCCGCCACGATCTGCCCCATGCAGGAATTGTATTCTGTCACGGCCAGGGCCATGCTTATGGCATTGCCGAGGAGATGGCCGTAATGGTTTTTTCCTTCCTCTACCGCCTTTTTTAATTTGGCGGCAGCTCCTCCGGAAAGTCCGCTGGAAGAACGGAGGGTCTCATCCATGCCGTTTAACACAGACTGTCTCATGACCTCAAAACTGCTTTCCATGGTGGAGTAGACATCTTCCGGACTGGTCTCCATATCCTCGGCCTGCTGCTCCAGCACAATTTCCGATATTTTTTTATTGGAAGATGAAGCGGCTGCCACAAGCTCTTCCACGGAATTATATTTTAATTGCATAGGATCCTCCTGGTCAGTTTAATTTTAACAAAATCGTGTTGTATACATGAGGGATGGTTTGAATTTGGGAGACCAGGGACTGGTCGAAGTCAGAATCCATTTCAATGGTCATAATGGCAAGTCCGCGTTTTTCCTGCCTGTTTAAGCGGAAATTGCAGATGTTGGCATTGCCCACGGCCACCAGGTTCGTAACATGGGCGATGATTCCGGGGACATCCTGATGCATGACGATCAGGGTGGTATTTTGCCCGGTAAAATAAACCTCCATGTCATTTACCTTGTTTATGACGATGTTGCCGCCTCCCACCGATGCTCCCTGGACGGAGATGGTGCTGCCATGATCTGAGGTAAGGGTGATCAGCGCCGTGTTTGGATGGGCATTTTCAATGGTTCCGGTGTGTATCGTGATGGCTATCCCTTGCTCCTTGGCCGTTTCAAGGCTTGTACGGATTCCCGGGTCCCAGGGGTCCAGCTTTAAGATTCCCCCCACAATGGCTTTGTCTGTGCCATGCCCTTTGTAGGTTTTGGCAAAGGAACCGTGAAACAGGATATCTGCCTTAGCCACTGGAGCACCTAAAAGCAGGGCAGCCGTTTTACCGATGCGGGCAGCCCCGGCCGTATGGGAGCTGGAAGGTCCGATCATAACAGGACCGATAATATCAAATACATTCATGGCAATTCTCCAATTCCGAGTATTGTTTCTCTCATTTGTTTACAGGGGTTTGAATTTCGGATTCCGTCCTCGGAATTCTGTATAATAGGAAAATCCGCATTGCTTAAGAAGTTCACCCGCTGTATGAAAGTCTGCTCCTAAATCTTCCGGTATATGGGCATCGGAACCGATGGTTATGATCTCCCCGCCTAATTCCTTATAACGCTTTAAAATATCAGCACATGGGTTTGGCTGTCCGATCCCTTTCCGGAAACCGGCTGTGTTGCATTCAATTCCTTTGCCCCGCTCTATAATCACTTTTAAAATGTCATCTAAAATATCCCGGTATGCTTCATAGCTGTAGTAAAGAGCCTTATTCGGGCCATAACGGACGATGTAGTCAATATGGCCTGCTACGTCATAGTTGTCAATATTTTTCACATTATCCAGTGTGGCCTGGAAATACTGAAGATATGCTTTCTGCTCCTCTCTTCCTTCAAAATACTCAGGATAAGCAGGATCCTTTCTGTTAATAAAATGGGTGGAGCCGATGACAAAATCAAAGGGATAGCTTGATAACAATTCCCTGTAGTATTCTTTTAAATGGGTCTGAAGTCCCAGCTCGATCCCTATGTGAAGGTCGATCCGGTCTTTGAACTCTTCTCTTAAGGCAGACATTGCTTCAAAATACTGGTCCGTCTGAAGGGTAAAATCGATGACAGAGTCCACGTCATAATCGTGGTGGTCCGTAACACAGAGGGAAGCCATTCCAAGGCTTATGGCCCGTTCCAGCTGGGCCCGCATAGGGGTTTCGGAGTCTCCTGAAAAATTTGTATGAAAATGATAATCTGGCAGCATGGGGTTCTCCTTTCAAAAATTAAATTCATTATAATCAATCTCAGGAAGAAAAGCAACGCAGGGAAGCGGAGTTTTTAACGAAAGGAATTTAATAAAGTAAAAAAAATCACCTTTTCAGCAAAATAATTAAATTTAGTAATCCATCCACCTGGGATATACTTTAAGAAAACTACCGGTATGAAAGGATGGGAAATTGGGATGAAATATGAGTTTAAAGGAAATCAGGGCGATTTTTATATGGAAAATCCGGATCTGACCAGCTATTTGTATTTTCCCCTGGCAAATGAGTCCGGGGTAATGAGCTGCGTATCTCCTGATCTGGGAGGGGACAGCAAGATGGATCAGAATTCCTTTTTTATGCCTCCTGCCAGTTGTGAAAATCTACATAACGACAAATCCTCCAGAAATGTATGGTGCAGGGTTAACGGGACGGTATTATGGTCCCTGACCGGCCGTTCCTCCTGGCAGCAGGCCCAGCTTTTTTCCGAAAACAAGGAGCAGGTGGCTGTGGAAGCTGGCTTCATGCATCATAAGTTGACCAGAACTTCAAATCAACTGGGCATAAAAGGGTCAATAAGCAGCCTTGTTCCGGCCACCGGAGAGAAGGTGGAGCTGATGAAAATCCAGATTGAAAATACCTCTGAAGAATATAAAAGTCTTCAGGTCGTCACGGCCATTCCTCTCTATGCCCGTTCTGCGGATAATATCAGGGACCACCGGCATGTGACATCCCTTCTCCATAGAATTAAGACGACGTCTTCCGGAGTCATTGTGACTCCCACTATGACCTTTGATGAACGGGGCCATAAGAGGAACCACCGGGCTTACGGCGTATTCGGAGGGAATGAATCACAGCATCCTGTGGGGTATTATCCGGTTTTAGAGGATTTTACTGGGGAAGGCGGCAATCTTGAAAATCCAAAAGCCTTATATGAAACCCCTTTAAAGCCTCAGGGGGTGGATTTTGAGACAGGCGGCTATGAAGCTCTGGGAGGGCTTTGCTTTCAGGAATGCCGGATAGGGCCTAAGGAAAAGATAACTTATCTTGTGGCCATGGGATATGGAAATACGGAAGAAGAACTGATGCATGGCTGTGTGCAGTTTCTTAATGAAACAGCATTTGACAGGTGCTGGAAACAGACCGCAGAATATTGGAACCAAAAGGTCAATGTGAGACTGAACACAGGCAACTCTGTTTTCGACCGCTGGATGCGATGGGTAAGCTTTCAGCCCATGCTGCGGAGAATTTACGGATGTTCCTTTTTGCCCCATCATGACTATGGAAAAGGCGGACGGGGCTGGAGAGATTTATGGCAGGACTGCCTGGCATTGCTGATGATGGACTCGTCAGGGGTCCGTCAGATGTTAATTGATAATTTTGGCGGGGTACGGATGGATGGGACCAATGCCACAATCATTGGAAGCGGGCAGGGAGAGTTTATTGCGGATAGAAACAACATTACAAGGGTCTGGATGGACCATGGGGTATGGCCCTTTTTGACCACGGAATTATACATCCATCAGACCGGAGATCTTGGGATCCTGCTGGAAAACAACAGCTATTTTAAGGATATGGAAGTCTGCCGTGGGGAGGAAAAAGATCTTAAGTGGAAGACAGAAGACGGGGAAAGGCTTCGGGATGACGGGGACCAGATTTTTTCTGGAACCGTCCTGGAACATCTGCTGGTTCAGAATCTCACATCCTTTTATGATGTGGGAGAGCACAACCACATCAGGCTCAGAGGCGCAGACTGGAATGATGCCCTGGACTTAGCTTCCCAGAGAGGGGAGAGCGTAGCATTTACCTGTATGTATGGGTATAACTTAATNNAGGGAGTGGAGGAATTTGAAGTTGCCGAAGAAATAAGGCATCTGCTGATAAAGGACAGGACAGTTTATGATGACATCGGGAAGAAACAGGAAGTACTGGCACGTTATTGCAAAAACTGCTCCCACCATATTTCAGGAAAAAAGGCAATGATAAAAGGAGAGGAATTACAGGAGGATCTGCGGGCAAAGGCTTCCTGGATATACGATCATATACGGGAAACGGAATGGATCGCTTCTATGGAAGGGTTTGGATGGTATAACGGATATTACGACAATTCCGGAAACAAAGTGGAGGGTGAAACAGAAGCAGGGGTGCGCATGATGCTCACCAGCCAGGTATTTTCCCTTATGTCAGGAGTTGCAACGGACCGGCAGGTCAGGGAGATCGTGGAGGCTTCCGATGCTTATCTTTACAGGGAGGAAATCGGAGGATACCGTTTAAATACGGATTTCCATGAGGTAAAAATGGACTTAGGCAGGATGTTTGGCTTTGCTTACGGACACAAGGAAAACGGAGCAGTATTCTCCCATATGGCCACCATGTTTGGGAATGCCTTGTACAGGCGAAACGCTTCAAAGGAAGGATATCATGCTCTCATGTCCTTATTTGACCATTGCAGCGATTCCGGGAAGAGCAGGATATATCCGGGAATTCCTGAATATGTGGATGCCAGGGGAAGAGGAATGTATCATTATCTGACAGGAGCCGCCAGTTGGTATCTGGTTACGGTTGTCACCCAGATGTTTGGAATCAGAGGGCATTATGGGAATCTGGTTTTTAAGCCCCAGCTTTTGAAGGAACAGTTTGACAAACAGCATGAGGCTTCGGTTTCTCTAATATTTGCCGGAAAAAACATAAAGGTCATTTACAAAAATCCTAAGAATTTGGACCCGGATACTTATGGGATAACCGGTATTTCATTGAATGGGATTCCCTGCCGGTGCCTTGGTGGGGATTGGAGCATTAAGAGAGAAGAGCTATTAAAACTGCCGGATCAGGAGCTTCATACCATTACGGTTGATTTGAACGCAGAATAAGCGGTTAGTGTCTAAAACCAGGTATGGGAGCGGATTTGGAATATTTGCTTTATTTAGGAGGACAGAATGGAAAAAGAATTGATTGATATCATTAAGATTTCACAAGAGGGGTATACCCCTCTTGTGGATTATCAGACATGGAGAGTGGCAGTGCTTAAGTATTGCGATGATGTAAGAGCAGAACGCCTGGTTTCCATGCAGAGGCACTTGGAAACAGATGAGGTATTTGTATTGCTGGAAGGCAGCTGCGTCCTGATTTGTGGCGGGAACGGAGAACGGCCTGGAGAGGTGGAGTGTGTGAGAATGGTAAAAAACCATCTCTATAACGTGAAGAAAGGCGTCTGGCATACTCATGCCCTGGATGAGGAAGGGAGCGTCCTAATTATTGAGAATCAGGATACCTGCGATAAGAATTCCCCTACTGAGCTTTTAAACAAGGAGCAGATAGAGGCAATCCGAACTTTCTTTTGACATCCCCTGCCAAACTCGTTAGAATAAGGGTGAAAAATCATATGAATGGGAGGTTGCTATGACTAATCTGATGGCTGCATGGAAGAATATGAGGATTAAGACAAAGATCCTGATTATGTATTTAACGGTCGTATTATTATCCTTTGTAATCACCTTTTCGGTCATATCTGTCATTAACAGCTCCTACACGAAAAGAGAAATTCTGGGAGCAGGCACTCAGACGGTCAGCGCCCTTAAGGGTAATTTATCCCTGATCTTTGATAATGTGACCCAGTTCTCAAACCTGATCTATTTTGATAAAAATGTTCAGGAGGCTTTAAGAAATGTAGATAACAGGGCCATTGATCCGTCTATCCAGCGAACCATTAAGCAGAGTCTGGTGAATATGATTCTGTCAGGAGAATATATTTCCAGCGTCCTGATTATGGATTCCTATCATAATGTGTACAGCTCTTATAAAAAGACACCCAAGGGCATTTACGGTGAAAAGATTCTGGATTCTGAGTGGTACCGGCACTTAAGTGAGCACAGAGGAAACGGTTTTTTTATGAAAGGCAGCGAGGGGGTCATTGAATTTTATGGAGACACTCCTTATATTACCTATATCCGGGAAATCCGGGATGAAAATACATATAAGCCTTTGGCCATCCTGCTGGTCACGGTCAATGAGGAAACAATACGCAATTACTTCAATGGAGTCAGCAATTCCAGTGACAGTGATTTTTATATCCTGGGCGATGAGGATGAATACATTGTAGCTCCTGGGAATCCCGGACAGCGGACCGGCGAAAACCGGCTGGTGATCACCCAGGACATCGGCATAGAAAACTGGAAGCTGGCCGGATCCTTTCAGTTGGATAATATGACTGCCATGGCACCCTATTATTCCACCGTTATCCTGTTGATCATGTGTATGAATGTTGCTTTTGTCTTTGTCTGCTCGGTTATGCTCACCCGTTTTATCTTCCATCCCCTGTTAAAGGTGGAAAAGCATATGATGCTGGTGGAAAAGGGGCAGTTTGATGAAATGGAGGTGGACCAGCAGAAAAATGAAATCAATAATCTGAAGCGGGTATTTAANNCCCTTGATGCGGTATCCGCTCTTGCCCTCATGCGGGATTATGATAATTGCTTTAAAATGACCCAGGCCCTTGGAAGTTTTTACAGGAACAGCTTAAACAGCGGATTGGATTTTATTACGGTAAAGGATGAAATAAGTTGTATACAAAGCTACTTAACCATCTTAAATATCCGCTATGACAATGAAATAAAGATAGAGGTGGACGTGGAAGAAGAGGTGAAGGATTGCAGGATATTAAAGCTGCTTTTACAGCCTTTGGTGGAGAACGCCGTCCACCATGGAATCAAGCCAAGGGAAGGAAAAGGAACCATTTCCATCAAGGCCTTTTCCGATGAGGATGAAATTATTTTTCTGGTGTCTGATGACGGGATCGGCATGAGCGAGGAAAAGATCGAAGAAATCATGGAAGGCAGGACAGTGACCGGTAAGTCAGGATTCGGACTTTATAACCTGATGCAGCGGATTACCCTCTACCATGGAATCAGGCAGCCGGTCCTTATCCACAGTGAGATCGGAAATGGAACGGAAATAGCGGTAAGAGTAAAGCGTATGGAAGCAAAGGGGTTGGAACATGGAGATCAAGGTACTGATTGTGGATGATGAAAAACTGGAACGGGTGCTGATCAAACGGGGATTTCCTTGGGAAGATCATGGGTTTTCAGTCATTGGGGAGGCTTCCTCTGGTACGGAAGCATTGGAATTTATAAAATACAGAAAGCCGGAGCTGGTTTTAACTGATATCAATATGCCCCATATGGATGGTCTTGAGCTTGCGGAACATATTTCAGCTTTGGATGAGAGCATTCATGTAATTATGATCACAGGATACCGGGAATTTGAATACGCAAGGCGGGCGGTAAAGCTGGGAGTAGAGGATTTTCTTTTAAAGCCCATTGATATGAATGAACTAAAGGAAATCACTCTTAAGATCAGGGGAAAAATCATAAAGGAAAAGGCCCGCCGCAAGGAGGTGGAGATGTTAAAGCAGAGCGTTTCCACCGACCAGGACATTTTAATGGAAAGCTTCTTTCAGCGGCTGGTGGAAAAGCGGACCAGTGAGGAGGAAGCAGAGAAAAAGCTTCTTGCCTATGGCTGTGAAGCGCTGTTAGAAGGGTGCTGCTGCTTAAACCTCCACTTAAAGGAGGAACGGTCAGGGGAAGCAGACGGCAGCCTCCATAAAAGGGCTATGGAACTCCTTGGCAGGGATCCCATTGACGGAACCATATCCTTTCTTCATTACATGAAAAATATTATCTTGTTTTGTACGGTCAGGCGCTTAAAGGACAGCGGGGAAATTGCACGGCAAATCCATCAAAGGCTGAGGGAAAACCACATTGATTCCACCATTGGCATCAGCCGCAGCCATGAGGGCTATGGGGGAATTGCAGAGGCTTTTGCCGAGTCGGAACATGCCCTCAGCGCATCGGTGCTTTTAGGGGATAACCGGATCATCACGTACGAAGAATATATGCATATTATGGAGAAAAATCCGGATAAGCTGGCCTTTGACTGGGAGGACTTCCTTTTTTCCCTGACCAATGGAATTTCCGACAGGGTGTCTGCTGCAATCGAGGATTATGTGGAAGGGGTCAGGAATTCAAGGGTAACGGAAGTGGAATATTTAAGGCTTACGGTTATGGATTTAATGTCCAAGGCCGGAAGCACCCTTAATAAGTATGGGGTCAGCTTGGAACAGCTCATAGGAGAAGACCGTCTGTATGAGTCCATACAATCCATACAGACGGTGGAGGAGTGCCGTCCGTTTCTGGATGATTCCGTCCGTATGATTTTAAACTATCATAACAGCAAGAAAGCAAAGCAGGGAAATAAGGTGGTAAACGAGGCCCTGGAATATATCGATAAAAACTTTTGTGACCCCGCTCTTTCTCTTAAAACCGTAGCCTCGGCGGTCTTTTCCAATGAAAGCTACTTAAGCAGGGTATTTAAAAAAGAGGCAGGTCAGAGCCTTATTGAATATGTCTTGAAAAAAAGGATTGAAGAGAGCATCCGCCTTCTTAATACAACGGATTTCAAGGTATACGAAATAGCGGAAAAGGTAGGATTCCGGGATTCCCATTACTTTGGCATCTGCTTTAAAAAGCATGTGGGAGTAACCGTTAAGGAATTTAAGCAAAGGTAGTAAAATTTCTAACCTTTTGGGTCAAAATATTAAATTGAGTTAAAATAGGAGTTTCGGTATACTGATATCAGAAGGAAACAAAGAAAACCCAGGAGGAGATTGAGATGAAAAAAAGTTTATTAAAAAGAGTTTCAGCCGTGGCACTTACGGTAGCTTTGGCAGCAGGTATGACAGGCTGTGGAAGCAAAGGCAGTGCTGCTCCAACAAACGCCGGCAGTTCAGGGGAGGGAAAGACGGAAAAGACCGTGTTAAATGTCTGGCACCAGTGGTCCAATGATACCAATGAACTAAAGAAAAAATATGACGAGGCGGTTGCAACTTACTTAACGGAAAACCCAAATGTGGAAATCAACACCCAGACCCTGGATACGGAGGCTTATAAGACTAAGATTTCCGCAGAGTTTGCAGGAGATGCAAAGGGAATTGATGTGTTCTATTACTGGGGGGCAGGAACCGCTAGAAAGATGATCAATGCGGATAAACTCCTTCCTCTGGATTCTTATATCACAGATGATATCAAGGGAAAACTTCTGGAGGGTTCTACGGCAGCTTTTGAATACAATGGAAACACCTATTCTCTTCCTTCCTTTTCCTGGTACATGACCTTATACTGCAATAAGGCATTATTTGATCAGGCAGGAGCAGAGCTTCCCGATACATACGACAAACTGGTATCCGCAGTTGAAAAGCTGAAGGCTCTTGAAGGGGTAACTCCTCTGGCTTCCGGCGCAAAGGATGGCTGGAATGCGGCATTCATCTATCAAGCGCTGGCACTTCGAACCGTAGGGGCAGAGGGAATCAACAAGATGCTCTCCGGTCAGGCTCCCTTTGAAGGAGAGGGCTACGCAGAAGCGTCTGATAAGGTCCAGGAGTTATACAAGATGGGCGCATTTGGAGCCAATCCACTGGAGCAGAGCAATGATGATGCCAATGCAGCTTTTGGAACCGGCAGGGCAGCTATGAGGCTTATGGGAAGTTGGTTTGCAAACGGCATTTATACGGATAAAGCCGTTACCATCAATCCGGAGGATGTGGTGGCAATGAAAATCCCCATGATTACCGGCAAAGGAAATGAGACCGATTATTGCGGTGGATTCGTAGAATCCTTCTGGGTAAATAAGAGCACGAAGAACCCGGATGAGGCTGCTAAATTCGCAATTTACATAAACGAAAAGATGGGAGAAGCTGCTTATGAGTCAGGCACAGGCTTCAGCGGCTGGAAAACAGAGGTGGATGAAAAGGGCTTAAATCCTCTTTTCGTACAGATCAAGGATCTCCTTTCCCAAGGAAAGACCTCAGTCCTTGCATGGGATACCTCACTTGATGCGGAACCTGCCACCATTCACAATGAGCAGGTGCAGACCCTGTTCGCTCCAGGCGCCGATACGGGTGAGTTTATAAAGGAACATGAAGCAGCTATCAATAAGTAAGTAAGAGCAAAGGGGGTATCGCTTACAAAAAATAGGCGATACCCATTTTTTGCCCAAAGGAGATTGATCATGAATAACATGTTGGGAAAAAAGAGCTTTGTGGCCTGCTTTGTGCTGCCTGCGCTCATCCTGTTTATCAGCTTTAGTATGATACCCCTCTTTATTTCCGGGGCCTACAGTCTATTCCAGTACGATGGCATGGGGGAAATGAAGTTTATCGGACTTGGAAATTATATAAGGCTGCTTGCAGAGGATCGCCACTTTGTGAACGCCGTTTTAAATTCCTTTCTTTTAGTGGGCGCATCCTTACTCATTCAGCTGCCCATCTCCCTTTTTCTGGCTATGGTTCTGGCAAGGGGGGTGAAAGGAGAAAAGTTCTTTCGTACCGTTTACTTTTTGCCGGTGGTTATTTCCAGTATGGTGATCGGTCAGCTTTGGATGAAGATGTTCAACAGCGAATATGGACTTTTAAACCATTTAATCCGTGCCCTGGGAGCCTCTGATTTCAACTATTCCTGGCTTTCCAATCCCAAAACCGCATTTCTTTCCACTCTGATTCCTGCGGTGTGGCAGTACATCGGCTATCACATGCTGATTTTTTATGCAGGGATCAAATCCATTTCCCAGGATTATTATGAGGCGGCTCAAATCGATGGCGCCAGTAAGTGGCAGGTGAATACAAAGATTACCCTGCCTCTCCTTGCACCGGTTATCAAGACCT
>DJBG01000171.1:0-2455 GCA_002429965.1 Hungatella sp. UBA5982 | reverse complement strand
GCTTTTTCCCTTATATTGGCTTTTTACCTTTTCCTTAAAAAGCAATGGAGAGATATTTGGAGTAAATCCCATCGGGCTTCCCCAGGTCTGGAGATGGGAAAATTACGGAAATGCTTTTACCCAGACAAACTTAATCCGGTACTTTTTAAACTCCGTATTCTATTCCATGGCAACCGTGGCCGTTGCAGGAATTTTGTCCGCTATGGCTGCCTATGCCATAGCCAGAATGAAATGGAAGCTTAAATCCCTGGTATTTGGAGTTTTCGCATTGGGAATCATGATTCCGGCTCAGGCCGCCCTGCTGCCCCTGTTTCAGGTCCTTGATAAAACTGGATTAAAGGGCGGATACTTAGGGCTGCTTATTCCTTATATTTCGGGAGCTCTTCCCATGAGCATCATGATATTAATCGGATTTTACAAAAGCATCCCCATAGAAATAGAAGAGGCAGCCTGTATTGATGGCTGCGGGATTTTCCGGTGTTTTGCAACCATCATACTTCCCATCGTCAAGCCTGCGATTGCCACTGCCTCTATATTTACATTTTTAGGGACCTGGAATGAGCTGATGTTAGCCAATACCTTTGTGGACAGCGACCGGNNCATGGTCATTGCCACCCTGCCCACCATTGTAATTTATTTTATACTGAGCAATCAAATCCAGGATAGTCTGGTTGCAGGTGCGGTGAAAGGATGATAGGATTATGTTTGATTCAAGAGGAAGATTTATTATAGAGAATTTTAATCAGAAACCGGTATTCTCCAGTTTTCTGCCCGGGATCAGCGGAATTTACGGCATTCCTCTCTGGTGTTTCTACACGAACCGGGGCCAGGCAGTTGCAAGCTTTGGTGTAGAAAACAAAAATCATTCCATTATGGAATTTTATCCGGCCCATCAGGCATACCAGCTTGTGAGGAACATGGGGTTTCGCACCTTTATAAAGGTTGGGAGTGAAGTATACGAACCCTTTCGTCTGGATTCTGTGAAAACCCGTATGTATGTGGGCATGAATGAGTTGGAGCTGGAAGAAATCAACGAAGAAAGAGGCTTAAAAACCAATGTTCTGTTTTATACCCTTCCCGATGAAGCGGTTGCTGGTCTGGTGAGAAGGGTGACCATACAAAATATCTCCAAACAAGAGCTGGACCTGCAGATACTGGATGGAATGCCTGGAGTCATCCCTTATGGAATCGGATTAAAAGAAATGAAGGAAATGGCCCAGACCATGAAAGCCTGGATGCAGGTGGAGGATGTGGAGAAGAGGATGCCTTATTACCGGGTGCGGTACAGCACAGGAGATTCGGCGGTTGTTTCAAGGGTGGAAGAAGGGAATTTCATACTCTCCTTATCAGAATCCGGTCAGTTGCTACCCATTATTGCAGATCCTGAGCTTGTGTTTGAACATGATACGGCAATGGAACATCCGGTGGGCCTGATCCGCCACAGTCTTGATGAGCTTCTTCAAAAAAAGCAGATCACTCAAAATATTGTGCCTTCCGGCTTTTCCTGCCTGACAAGTGTTCTGCCTGCTGGGGAGGCTGTGGGCTGGAACAGTGTGGCAGGTCAGGCCTCAACCAAGAAGATCCTGTCCGATTATGGGGAAGGTCACTTAGACAGGAGCTATTTTGAGGAGAAATACAACAGGGCGGCTGAAAAAACACGGGAACTGGGAAGCTTTATCCACACGAAAACCTCTGATCCGGTGTTTGATGCCTATTGCGAACAGACCTATGTGGATAACGTACTGCGGGGCGGGTTTCCAATAAAAACAGGGAAGGATTCTGTTTTTTACGTGTATTCCAGGAAGCATGGGGATATGGAGCGGGATTACAATGATTTTTCCATGGTTCCGGAGTATTACACTCAGGGTAACGGAAATTTCAGAGATGTAAACCAAAACCGGAGAAGCGATGTATTGTTTACGCCTTATGTGAAGGACCATAACATCAAGCTGTTTTACAATCTTCTGCAGTTGGATGGGTATAATCCCCTGGTAGTACGCCAGGTTACTTATAAAGCCGTGCGGCTGGATAAGATTCTTAAGGTTGTGAAACAGGGAGGCAAAAGCCTTATGGAAGAATTTTTCCGCAAGGAATTTTCGCCGGGAAGCCTGTTTGCCTTTCTGGAGCAGCATTCCATTTCCTTAGAATGCGGCAGGGAGGAATTCTTAAGTGCAGTGGTGGAACACAGCATTCTTAAGTTCCACGCAGATTTTGGCGAAGGATACTGGACTGATCACTGGACATATCATCTTGATTTGATTGAAACTTACCTTTCCGTTTATCCTGAAATGGAAGAACACCTGCTGTTTTCTGATAAAAGCTACACGTATTATGAATCAAGAGCGTCTGTGAGGCCACGCCATGAGCGTTATGGGGGGGGGGGGGGGGGGGGGGGGGGGGGGGGGGGGGGGGGGGGGGGGGGGGGGGGGGGGGTGGGGGGGGGGGGGGGGGGGGG